>JAIORS010000012.1 GCA_021108005.1 Candidatus Aegiribacteria sp. | reverse complement strand
AATGTCAAGAGTAAAGATTTGACCCCTTTTTTGACCCTTTTTACTTTTTCAGATTTTCGAAAAGATCGTCGGATTCATCATCAGGATGGATAGTTTTTTCTACCCTTTTCAGTGTTTCAGCCGATCGCACTTTGAAGTCTTCGGCCTGTTTAACAACATCTTCCGGCGATGGCGGCTCGGTTTTTAAAACCTCATCAAGTGATTCCTGTTTTTCCTCTTCCTCAGGTGAAATCTCAGTTTCGTCGTATGAATCATCCTCTTCCTCGTCTCCCAAAGGAACACCCCGGATGCTGGAGATGATTTTCTTTCCGCAAAGCTGAACACCCTTGGCGCTTTCACTGGTTACGCGATAATCGGAAAGAAGGCATTCATCCTTCCTTCTCCGCATCCTCTTCGTCCGCTGGAACCAGAAATCCAGCTTCATCTCGGGTTCTTCCGTGAAGAAAACAACCCTGCCTTCTTCAGGAGAATACCTGTACTCCTTGTCCATAATGAAGCTTTCAACACAGAACCTTTTGATGTAGGCAACGCTGGTTTTCGACTGCTGATAAACGGCCGTAAATACTCTGTCTTTATCAAGAACACCGCAGTAAAGGATATTTCCGTCTATGAAATACTTATCCTGTACCGGTATGACCCTGTAGGTTCCGTTATCAAGAAAGAAAACGAATCTGTCATACTCGGAAACACTGAATGCTTTTTCTCCCCTTATCGATGTCCCGAGAAGACCCGTATCGGAGTTGAAGCCAACCTTGAGATTTCTTATAGCGACTTTCTTCACGTCTATGTCACTGAAATCCTCGATGCTGGTGAGTCTGGGGTAATTTCTGCCGTACTTCTCAATAAGGGTTTCAAGATACTTGACAGCGTAGTCAACAATATTCCGAAGATTGGCCCTGGCATACTTCATACTGGTCTTTATTGAGCCTATTTCTTTTTTATGGCTCTCAATATCGAACCTCGATATCCTGCGAATCTTGAGTGCGAGGAGTTTGTCTATATCCTCTTCGGTCAACTCCAGACTGCTCTCTTCAAGGAATGGCTGAAGACTGTCCCGTACTGTGCCTCTGACATTCTCCCAGGAAGTGCATTCCTCGATATTCTTGTAGAGCCTGTTTTCAATGAATATCTGCTCAAGGGCCAGCCAATGCAGCCTCCCGGTGTAATCGTTGATTTCAAGCTTCAGTTCAAGCTTAAGTATCTCGATCAGCCTGCCGCTACAGTAATGTATCATCTCTGAGATAGTGTTTTCAACAGGGATACCGTCCTGTATAACTACTATGTTTGAAGACTGGGATTTCTCGCAGTCAGTATGTGCATAGAGCCTTTTGAGCCCTTCATCCATTCCGACTCCGCGGGAAAGCCTGATATTGATCTCGGCGAGGTCAGTGGTGTAGTCGTCAATTGAAGATATCTTTATCTTGCCCTTTTTGGATGCCAGCTCAATGGAGTTGATAATCGATTCGGTTGTGGTTCCCCACGGAAGTTCCCTGATGATAAGGTTCTTGTTGCCGTCCTTCTCTATCTTCGCTCTGTTCCTTACCTTTCCCCTGCCGTTGTCGTAATCGGATATATCAATACGGCCGCCCTGTGGGAAATCAGGGAACAGTTCAAAGTCCTCACCTTTAAGGCACGATATCTGGGCTTTCAGAACCTCCTGGAAATTGTGGGGAAGTACTTTGGTTGACATTCCGACCGCGATACCCTCCGCCCCAAGGAGAAGCAGAACCGGCAGTTTTGCGGTAAGAAGAACAGGTTCCCTGTTCCGACCATCGTAACTGGGTTCGAAATCTGTAATCCTTTTATTGAACAGAGTCTCACGTGCAAGGTCGGTCAGCCTGCATTCGATGTACCTTGCAGCCGAAGCCTCATCACCTGTGAGAATATTACCAAAATTGCCCTGTCTTTCGATGAAAAAGCCCCTGTTCGCAAGGGAAACAAGCGCGTCTCCTATTGATCTGTCGCCATGAGGATGGAATTGCATGCAATGGCCAATTACATTAGCCACCTTGCTGAATCTGCCATCATCCATCTGGTACAGTGACCATAGAATCCTTCTTTGTACCGGCTTGAAACCGTCGGCCAGGTCAGGAATGGCCCTGTCTTTTATAACGTAGGACGCGTAATCAAGAAAATTACGGTTGTATAGCCTTCTAAGGCTGGTCTCGCTCATACAAGGTTCTCCATGATGAACTCACGCCTTTCGGGTGTGTTTCGACCCATGTAGAAATCCAGCATTTCGGGAACCTCTTTCAGCCTTGTGATACGAACCGGTTCCAGCCTTATATTCTTACCTATGAACTGCCCGAATTCCTTCGGGGAAATTTCCCCGAGACCTTTGAATCTGGTTATTTCGGCCTTCTCACCGATACGTTCAATGGCTTTCGTTCGTTCCTTCTCGCTGTAACAGTAAATAGTTTCCTTTTTGTTCCTTACCCGGAAAAGAGGTGTTTCAAGAATGAAAAGGTGTTTGTCCAGAACAAGACTTTCAAAAAAATGAAGAAACAGAGTTAGAAGGAGATTTCTGATATGCATGCCGTCAACATCGGCATCTGTGGCAAGAACAATCCTGTTGTACCTTAAACCGTTGATGTCATTCTCGATGTTGAGAGCGCGCATGATGTTGTAAATCTCTTCGTTCTTATAAACGGTATCCTGCCTTTTGCCGAAACAGTTAAGTGGTTTGCCCTTGAGGGCGAATACCGCCTGAGTGTGAACATCCCTGCTTGAAATAATACTGCCTGCCGCGCTTGCACCCTCGGTAATGAAAATCGTCGTTTCCTCACCCCTTTTGTTATCGTCTGTGTAGTGAATCTTGCAATCCTTGAGATGAGGTACCCTGAGGGCAACCTGTTTGGCCCTCTGTTTTGCTTTTTTCTTGACATTGCTAAGTTCGGTACGAACTTTCTGATTGGTCATTACTTTGTTTACCAGAATTGAGGCGCTTTCGGGATTTTTATGCAGATGCTGCTCCAGCTCTGTTTTTATCATGTTGACTATCCAGCCCCGTATATCATTGTTTCCAAGCCTTGTTTTGGTCTGGGATTCGAATACTGGTTCCTTGATTCGCACGGAGATGGCAGCGATAATGCCCTCGCGCACATCCTGACCCGAATAACTCTCCCCTGTGTAGGAATTGATACCCTTGGTTATACCCTCTTTGAAAGCGGAAAGGTGTGTTCCTCCGCTTGAGGTGTACTGACCGTTCGCGAATGACAGATAGCGTTCTCCAAAATCGGCAGTATGCGTCAGCGCGAATTCAAGAGTTTTATCCCGGAAGAAGATAACCGGATACATCGCCGAGTCTCCGGCTTCATCATGAAGCAGGTCCATCAGTCCATCTTCGGAAAGAAACTCTTCTCCGTTCAATTGAATCTTAAGACCGGCATTCAGGTGAGAGTAATGAAGGCACCTGTCCTGCAGAAATTCCTCCCGGAATGTGAAATCTCCGAATATCTCACTGTCCGGAGTGAACTCCACCAGAGTACCGTTTCTTTTTGAGCTTTTTCCACTTTCATCACTCTGAAGTTCTCCACGGCAGTAAACAACCTCACGGTAACTGCCTTCACGGTACGCGACCACCCTGAAATGCTCCGAGAGCGCGTTAACCGCCTTAGTTCCTATACCGTTAAGTCCAACACTGAACATGAAAACATCTGTATTGTACTTCGCGCCGGTATTTATCTGGGATACACACTCTACAAGCTTTCCAAGAGGAATGCCTCTACCGTAATCCCGCACAATGACAGATGTCCTGTTGCTTGTGATTCTGATACGCTTGCCATATCCCATGATGTACTCATCAACAGCATTGTCCATGATTTCCTTGAATAGAACGTAGATCCCATCATCGGGGTGTGTACCATTACCTAGACGACCGATGTACATTCCTGTTCTGAGACGGATATGTTCTATCGAGGAAAGAGTTTTAACTTTACTCTCATCATAAACATGCGATTCCTGTATAAGTTTTTCTGCCATTTTTACACCATATGTTATGTGATTACTGTAGTGAATATACACTATGTAGTATAAGGTTGCGCTTCCATATGTGCCAGTCTTACCCTATAGTGGTTAAGGATTTCGTGATATACAATATGTAGGTTTTGACCTATAACGACTGAACTCTGAATTGACATCATGGAAAAGAGAAAAGTAATCGTTCAGGCCAACGGTCAGGGAAGCATCTCGCGTATTTTTATTGCCAGTTTCCTGATGCGTCTGTTACGTGTCTTGAAGTCGAAAACACTTTTGTTCTCGTCATCCGAGAGAATGGACCTGTCACAGCCAAGCCGGCCAATAAATTCATCGAAACCCTCCGGAATACCATCAGACTCTCTTTCAGACACTATCTTCAGGGCTTCCTCCCTGCCTATAAGGCCCGCTCTCACCATATTGGCGTAAAGAAATTCGTACTTCCCCACACCATTTCTCTTTTTGAATAGATAGCTTGAATGGCTTGTACCCAAACAATCGTACCTGATATCCGACATGCTTTTCCCGAAATCCAGTTCTTTATTCAATGTATCGTATATCATCGGCAGATCCCATTTGATGTAGTCAGGCAAATTGAAATACTTGACCCCGAACATCCGTTTCCAGCTTGGGAAGAAGAAGTCCCAGGCAAGTTGATTCTTTGAAAAGCGGCTTTTCATAATGTTCCAGAAACATGTCCTGTCAATATAGGCGAACTCCGGAGGAGGAGCTTCCGTCATTTCGCTGAAGCCTCCTGCTATAAGCCTTATACCATGTATATCGGCAGCTCTGAAAATCGCGGTGGGAATGAGTACAACGCAGGCGGTACAAAACTCACCGGTCTCCTTCAGTGCGTGCCCGTACACCTCGAACAGGAACTCTTTTGAAGGACTGTAAGTATAGAGATCAACGTTCAATCTATCCGCAGCCTTTCTCACAAACAAAAGGGCTCCATCCTCCGAAAATCCGTTGTCAAGATTGAAAGCCAGAGGATTCATACCGTATCTGTTCTTCAGGAGCCAGAGTGAATATGTGGAATCCTTTCCGCCACTGAATGGAACCATGCAATCGTGCTTCCCTTTGCCTTTCCCTCTGTACCTGTCAAGCATTGTTGACAGCTTTTTCTCCTTCGCGTTCCAGTCAATAGTCGAATACTTCTCGTCAAATTCCCGGCAGACTCTGCAAACGCCGTCATCATCAAAACCAATGTCAGGATAATTCTCCGGAAGGATGCAACGAGTACACCTTCTTACCTCTTCTGTCATTTCATGCCTTTCCGCTGAAACAATGTATTTCCTAGTATTCTGGTATATAATATTCCGGGATTAGAAATACAAAACCCGGATAAGTGATTACACCTGGTAGGATACCTCTTCCTCCAGCCCGGCCTCTCTCAGAACTTCCTTTCTGCGGACTTTTCGAGTAGTGGTCTTGGGAAATTCGTCTTCTCTTATGATGAACCGGGCAATCCGTTTGTAAATAGGCTGGGAGGCATTAAAGCTGCGAACGAGTTTTCTCATGTGATCCGCAAGGTACTCCGTTGTCAGACTTAATCCGTGTTCTTCGGCGTATTCGATGAACTTTTCCATGTCGGGAACAACGATAAGCCAAATTTCCTCACCCTTTGTCTCGATCTTCTTACCGGCAACCATGCATTCAAGTATATAGGAATCCTGCCCGATCTTCAGTTCTATTTCTTCTGGATATACATTCTTGCCGTTCTTCGCTACTATCACGTTCTTCTTTCGGCCGGTGATGAAAAGGAAACCATCATCGTCAATATGACCGTAATCCCCTGTGCTGAACCAGCCATCTTCCGACAGCACTTCAGCGGTCGCCTGAGGATTGTTGTAGTAACCCTTCATTATATTGGGACCCTTCGCAAGGATTTCACCGTTTCCCTCATCATCGGGGTTTTCTATTCTGATAGTAACGCCGGACAGTACCGGACCCACGGAGCCTACCCTGTTGGCTTTCAGAGTATTGACGGAGAGTATGGGGGAAGTCTCCGTTAATCCGTACCCCTGGATAAAATTGAACCCGAGTTTCATGAAGCCGTCAACAACTTCGGGAGCGATTCCGGCGCC
Organism: Candidatus Aegiribacteria sp.; assembly: GCA_021108005.1. NCBI lineage: Bacteria > Pseudomonadati > Candidatus Aegiribacteria > Candidatus Aegiribacteria sp. The sequence goes on along the minus strand of JAIORS010000012.1, from coordinate 2,582 downwards.
GCCGGATATACAAAGTCTCATGTTACCACCCAGTTTATCGTGTACCTGTGAGAACACTTTCTTCCTTATGCCCCTGCTGCCGAAGATTTCTCCTATTGAGGAAATAGTCAGGCCGAGGCGATACTTGAACGCTCCACCCTTCATAGACTGTATAGCGTTGTATATTTTCCTGTACATGGCTTCCCAGAGCAGCGGAACAGCCAGAAGAATTGTTGCCCTGGAATTGATCATGTCCTCCGCTACATGTCTTATTCCCCTGCAGATGTAAATGGAGATTCCGCAGGTCACCGGGAAAAGAAAACCGCAGGTACACTCGAATGTGTGATGAACGGGAAGTATTGACAGGAATACGTCATCCTCCTGGATGTCGATAATCTGCCCCATCTGCCTGATGTTCGCAAGAAGGTTGTTCTGCGACAGCATCACGCCCTTCGCCTGCCCTGTTGTGCCCGATGTGTAACATATGGAGGCGGGAACATCGCAATTCCATGTATCTGGAAGTATTACAGCACTTCCCGATCCACTGCGGATAAGGTCATCATGGGTTGGAATTCCCTCACAATGAGGTGTATTCATTACAACCATTTTAATATCTCTACCTGGAAGTTTATCCGCAAAATCTTCCGCGTATTTCTCATCGAAGAACATCATATTGGCACCTGAGTAATGCAGAATAGTGAGCATTTCCGGCACCGGCAGCTCCCTGTCAATCGGTACAACGATTCCCCCGGCTCTCAGTGTCGCAAGGTAGGTAACAGCCCAGGCAACACTGTTGTTGCCTGTTATGCCGACAACAGGCTTCTTGCACCTGTCGAGAATCGCCCTGGCAAGGGCATCAACTTTTTTTCTGAGATCACGATAGGTTAGTGAATGGTAATTACCATTACCATCAGGCTCACTGAACGCTATTCTATCCGGTAATCTTTCAGCAACTGCAATTAATGCTTCTGGTATGCTTTTCAGCCCGGGTACTTCGTGAAGAACTCCGCCGGAGGTTTCAGTTTTCATCGTTGCACCTTACTGCAATGGTTAATAAATTCCGCGTACTGCTGTCTATCAATAATACAGTAAGAGATTTATGAAAAGTGGCAGGTGCTGCTGACGTTATTCCCGCAATCCTATCGAAGCGGCGGTTCTGAACCCAATGTACGGATAACCCAGCATGGTATCAGGATACATTCTGGCTTCGCACCTGCAGTCGTCCATCGAGGAGAGCCAGCTTCCTCCCCTGGCGACAACAGCTGAATCCGGATTGACAGGCCTGCAGTACTCCCAGACATTACCGGCCATGTCGTAGAGTCCCCAGTTATTGTAGGGAAAACTCCCAACCGGAGCTGAATATGAATATCCGTCATCCAGCGATGGATGCCTGCGAAGCAGGATTTCATTTCTGTCTGAGAGGTTCAGCAGGTTACCGCCAGGCCTCCTGGAACCCCATGGCCATGGCCCGCCACTGCCTGCCATGGCAGCTTCGTACCATTCTTCCTCAGTGGGCAGTCTGTAAGATATCCCTGAACTATCCTGTGAAGTAAGCCATTCACAGTACTCCTCGGCAGCGCTGAAAGTCATACCTGCGACAGGGAAACTCTCAAAACCATTCTGAATTGCCCATTCTCCTGAGCTGCCAATGTAGAAGGGAAGCGGGTAATCGCCGGGAAACATTTCCTCAATTGTATCGGTACGTCCCCACCTGTTGGTCGTATCTCGCATGGGAGCCGGTTCCAGTATTCTCAGGTATTCACAGAATTCACTGTTCGTTACTTCATATCTCGCTATAAGATACGGTTGCTGAAAATCAACGGAGATGCAGGCTTCGAGAGGAATAAGTACCATTCCGGCTGGATGAAGCCGAGGAAGCACATAATGAAAACTGTCAGGACTGTTAGCCAGCAACGTAAAATCGTCCTCAATCGCAATCAGGTTCTCTACAATCAGCTTTAAATGGTGAATGCCCGGTTCATCAATGTTTGCTTGCAGTGGAGTGTAACCTGAAAAGGAACCATCCATGAAAACAGACGCTCCGGAAGGTTCGCTGGATATTTCCACCGGAAACCTGTAAGGAAGTGATACAAGAACAGGTTCTTCCGACATTTCGGGCAGTAGCAGAGTGTCAACTGAAACTCTATAAGGATGGGATACCGTAATAGGCAACCCGTCATGCTGAACGGGTATCCGGGCAGGTGTCGTCCATATAAACCTGTCTCCATCGGATACTTCAGCTTCTGAGGGCGTTGATACAACGTACACATATGCAACCGGCCAGGATGTATCGAGTATCAGCATTACAAGAAGTACCGAAAGCGCAGATAGAAGGGTAACCGCCCAATTGTTAAAAATGTACTTCATCTTACTCCGGAATACTCCTGATTACAGTTACGGGTTTCAGCCTGAAAAATATTTCCCTCAGTATTAATAATACTTCTGGCAAGTGTGTATAACCAGTTTAAAATTATTTTCATTTTTACTTAATAGTTTAACTTGTATTTAAACATCCACGATTTCTTCAACAAGATAAGCTAAATACCCAGAGAGAGAGACTGACTCTGCGTATATTTCCTTGCTGTGATCAGTTTCGATTTATA
>JAIORS010000011.1 GCA_021108005.1 Candidatus Aegiribacteria sp. | reverse complement strand
TCCCCGGTAACCAGGGGAGGCCATAGATAGAGTACCGGCCCCAGGGGACGTATGAACAGCCCTTTTCTTCGGGCAGTTTCAGAGATTTCAAGGGCTTTTCCTGATCCGCCAATTTCTTCGCTTATTTCCAGTGAGCTCATACAGCCAAGAGCTGTGGATCCGTATACACCGGGAATATTTCTAAACCCTCTGAATGCTTCCAAAAGCATCTCCGAAAGCATCCCGGCATTCTCCAGAACATCATTTCTTTCGTAGACATCAATGGCTGCACATGCAGCAGCTGCAGCTATGGGGTTACCGCAGTACGTATGACCGTGGTAAAAGGTTCTATCCGTTTCGGCATCACTTCTGAATGTGTCATAAATCCTGTCCGACGCAACAACGGCGCTCATTGGAAGGGTCCCCCCCGTGAGTCCCTTCCCAACGCACATCATGTCCGGCACTATCCCAGCAAGTTCCGAAGCGAACATTTTACCGCTGCGACCGAATCCGACCGCGATCTCATCCAGAATCAGCAGCACATCATTTTCATCACATAGTTTTCTCAACAGCGAAATATACCCGGGCGGATAGATTCTCATCCCAACAGCTCCCTGGCAAACAGGTTCCACTATCACCGCAGCAGTGGAATCGGCATTTTCGTTTACCGCCTTTTTCATTGAATCAAAGCATTCCAGTTCACAATCTTCAGGCTTCCGGTTGTATCTGCAGTGAAAGCAATGAGGTGATTCGGCTGTAATTGATCTGTTAATAACATGCTCCACCGGTTCATGAAACCTGCTGATATAGCCCAGACCAACGCACCCGAGTGTATCACCATGATATCCGCCGGATAGAGATATCATGTTCTTCTTCTCCGGTCTTCCCTGATTCCACCAGTACTGTATTGATATCCTTATGGCCGCTTCCACCGAACAGGCTCCGTCCGAAGCGTAGTAAACTCTTGAAAGATCTCCGGGAGTAATCTCAGCTATCTTTTCCGAAAGTCGAATAATTTCTATATGCGACATGCCGCCTGTGATCGAATTCTGAAGCATTCCGGACTGTTTCCTGATGGCTTCGATTATATCCGCCTGACTGTGCCCCAGATTCATGCACCACCAGGAACTTATTCCATCAAGCATCCTGTGGCCATCGGTGTCTGTCAGGTAGACACCTTCAGCCTTTTCAATTACGGGAAATCCGCTCTGTTCAAGGGATCTGATATCGGTATAGGGATGCCAGAAATGACTGATATCCTTCTTTCGAAGGATCTCCGTTCTTATCATGGCAGTTCCAGAATCTTTCCGGCCAGAACTGACATGGTTCTCATGAAAGAAGTGTTAATGACCGATCCCTCTACGCCGGGCATGTACGGTATCTCCATGGTTAAAGGAACTTCACCGAATTTCGCTATTGCCCCGGGATTGTCTTCTGTAACTAATGAAGCGTCCTCTGTCAGATGGTTTACGACTACCGCGGCGATTCGTAATCCTGCATTTCTCAGAACCGCAAGTGAAAGCAAAGAATGATTTATCGTACCAAGATCTCCCCTGGCCACGAGGATAACAGGCCAGTTCAATTCAACCATGAGATCAAGCATTTTTTCATTTTCATTGAGCGGAACCAATACCCCTCCAGCTCCCTCTGCAACCAGAAAGTCGCAGCTGTTCGATAATCTTTCCATCTTATTACGAATTGTTCTTACATCAGGTTGAATCCCGGACAGCCTTCCGGCAAGATGGGGGGAACACGCAGGAACGTATCGGAAAGGACACATCAGGTCAAGTAATTGAACATCGGGTTTCAATCCGGCCATCCTGATACTGAATTCAAGGTCAGAAGCTGTAAGCATGCCGCCTTCCTCAGGGCATCCCGTCTGTACAGGTTTCATCGGAAGAGCAACTGCTCCTGCATCTCTGAGAGCTTTCAGAAGCCCGGCGGCAACAAGGGTTTTTCCTACCCCTGTACCCGTGCCGGTCACAAATACTCCCCGCATGTTTACGATTTCCTCCCCAGAATGTACAGGATTCTGTAAGTTGACGAGACTCCTCCGCAGTTGTCAATCTGGAAATGCTTTCGGTAATAATCCACCATCTTCTTCATATCTCCGGGCTTTAAAAGCGATGAACTCTGTTCGATGCAGGCTCCAATTCCTCTTATTGATTTAAGAACTTCAAGAGGGTGACTGTACGCGCATGCAACATTTTCAACAGCACTCAAACGTATGTTCATCCCGCTGTTTTCGAAGCGGGTTATCCATTCTTCCTCCGTATCCATGTCAAGCTGACGCATCACTTTTTTGGCTCCGAACAAGCAACTTTCCTCAAGCTCACGCAGCATTCCCCTGACGGGAATAGCCATCAGGCAGCTTCCGCCATCCGGGAGCATCGCACATATGCTTTCCATAAAACTTCCTCTATCGTGAAACCACTGCAGGGAGCAGCTGGATACCACGAGATCGTACCTGTCTCCATTTCCGCAGTACTTTTCGGCATCGGCTACCAGAAAAGATATCTGTCTTGAGTGACGAAGTTTCGAGCTGCAGCGATGAACCATATCAGGAGAAATATCCAATGCGGTCACGAAGGAATCCGGAAAGCGCTCGAGCAGTTTCTCCGTGAGAATCCCTGTACCGCACCCGATCTCAAAAATCGATCCTGAGGCAACGTCCGGAGGAGCAAAATCGATCAGCCTTTTCGCAATTATCCTGTGGTGATCCGCATACCTGTCGTAGCGTACGGCTGCTTTTGAGAAACCGCTCTTGATAACCGATTTCTCAGGAGATACAGTAATCACAGAATTCATTGAGCAGATTTCCAATTGCTTCAGGTTCGGTAAGAGGCAGCAGATGCCCCGAATTCTTCAAGTACCTCACCCGCGAATGACCGGATGTGTTCGAACAGATGTATTCGCTGCATTCCCAGGGAATAATACCGTCTTCTCTTCCATGAACCGTCATTATCGGAACCTCTGCGATAAATGTAGCCTCTGTATCAGCCATGAATTCCAATCCCGATAAAAGAGATTCCATCGTTATCGAATCGGATTCATCCAGCAGGTTATCGACCAACTGAGAATTCTGAAAGGGACTGAGACACCTGGTAAAAAAACTTCTCAGATAAGCTTCTCTGTTCCTCTCAAGCATAAGCCTTATCTGAGATGGAGTTTCTCTTGCAACCCCGGGTCTTTCTCCTTTTTCAACGAGACAGGCCATTGATGAAATCAGAAACAGTCCGGCAACATTGTCGGGATGACGGGCTGCCTCTATGAGCGATATCTGCCCTCCCATCGACCACCCCGCTATAATGGACCGCTCAGAGCTTCCCGTAATCCTCCTGCTGAGTTCGCCATCAATTGCGCTCCACCAGTCAACGCATTCAACATCCAATTCATCTTTGATAATCTTAATAACCGGATCCCAGACAGTGCTTTTCGTCGCCCAGCCGGATAGCAGGTAGAGTTTCAATGTATGGCACCATTGATGAAGTTCAATACCTCAGCGGTATGGTAGAGATCCTCCGGGGAATGCCTCAGTGTAACTGAAAGCCTTACCCGCGCTGTTCCTTCGGGTACGGTGGGTGGCCTGATGGCAACAGCCGAAATATTTTCCGTCTTTAAGTAATCAGAAAGCGCGACAGCTCTGTGGTTTTCTCCCATCTGAACGGGAACAATCTGAGATTCCGAAGGCGCTGTTGAAAAACCTGAGGATTCTATCATACCTCTGAAATTCGAAGCTTTCTCGAGAAGTTTTCTTCCCAGATCCGGCTCAGATTCAATAATATCAATAGCCTTGAGGGCCGCGGCGGGGGCTGCCGGTGGCAAACCTGTGGAATACATGAAAGTCCGTGCCCTGTTGATCAAAAACCTTTTCATATCCGCATTACCAGCAACGAAGCCGCCGTAGCTTCCCATGGCTTTGCTCAGAGTACCGATTATTGCATGTGGTCTGACATCATACTCCCTGCATACGCCGCCACCGTTTCCGAAAATCCCTATTGCATGGGCTTCATCAACTATGAGACTGCAATTGTAACGCTTGGACAATTGCTCCAGTTTTCGAAGCGGGGCAATATCACCGTCCATGCTGAAAAGGGAATCGGTTACAATAAAACGATTCCCCCCGCAGTTTCTGTTTGCCAGGAAATACTCCAGGTGGTCCATGTCGCCGTGTCTGTACCTGAAGACACCGGCCCTGCTCAGCAGCGCACCGTCTACAAGGCTGGCGTGATTCAGTTTGTCCGAGAACACAATATCATTCCTGGACGCAATCGAGCTGAGAAGCCCTGTATTCGCCAGGAAGCCGCTCCCAAAAAGCAAAGCTGCTTCCATACCTGTTTGCCGGGCAAGACGGATTTCCAGTTCCTCGTGAAGTGCGATATTACCTGACATCAGCCTGGATGCAGCCACGCTGGAACCGTACAATTCAATCGCCCTTATGGATGCTTCCTTCAGCAGGGGATGGTCCGCCAGCCCCAGATAGTCATTGGATGAGAACTCCAGCATTTCCAGTCTTCTGACTGGAAGTACCCTGGTAAGACCATCCTTTTCTATCTTTTCCAGATCATTGCCGTACTTTCTCATGATGCTGGAATTCTTCCTGCGGCTTCCAGCAGTTCAATATCGTTCTGAATCCGCGAACCTGCCGTAGTAAGAAGGTCACCTGTCATTATACCCGTCACCCCGGCTCTGAATATTTCTTTCTGATATTCACCGAGAAGTTCCCTGCCGGCACAGACACGTAACTCGGCACCCGGACAAACTATTCCGAACATGATTACCGTTTTCAGCAAATCTGCTGATGAAAAGAGTTCTCGCCGGGAACTGATTTGCGTACCCTTGAGGTGAATAAGAAAATTCAACGCGATCGAGTCCACTTCCAGATCCCTCAGCTGAAATGCCATATCAACCCTCTGACGCAGATTTTCTCCAAGGCCTATGATACCGCCTGAACAAACTTCCAATCCTGCAAGTTTCGCGTTGCATATCGTATTAATCCTGTCCCGCCAGGTATGGGTTGTACAAATTTCGGGGAAGTAAGTTCTTTCAGTCTCAAGGTTGTGGTGATACCTGCTAAGACCCGCTTCACTTAAAAGCTGTAACTGCCGCAGTGAAAGAAGGCCCAGAGAAGCGCACCAGAATGGTTTCAATTCACTGCCCCTGGATATTATTCCGCAGATATTTTCCAACTCCTCCTGAGTGGGAGAACTGCCACTGGTTACTATTGAAAAATGCCCCACTCCAAGTTCTCCCGCTCTCCTCCTGGCGGACAGAATGCTGAAGCCATCCATCATCGGATAAGGTGTGCAGGAAGCGGAACTTACAGATGACTGAGCACAGAAAGCGCAATCTTCAGTGCAGTTCCCTGATTTGGCATTAATTATTGAGCAGAGTGAAATTCCTACCGAGGTCATTTCTGCTCTCATTCCATCAGATAGCTGAAGCAATGTGGGAATCTGCTTTTCAGGTGTCTCAAGGATTTCAAGGGCTACGTCGGGACTGATATCCTGCATAATGTGATTTCGCTTCATTCAACTACCTGAGGGTATTCCATGCAACGTAGCGTCCCCCGCATATACCATGCGTACCGAGCCATTTGGAAGCTCAAGTTTCAGAGCTCCATTACTCGCGATCCCAACTGCCTTTCCGCTGATTATCTTTGTCGCGGTTTTCACATCGACCTGCATATCCTTAAGCAGTGAATACGTGTTCCATTCATCTATGATGAAACCCAGATCTCCCCTTGATAACCACTCATTGTAGACTCTCTCGAATTCTTCCAGCAGAAATACCGCGGTTTTCACCCTTGAATACTCGCTTCCAGTCTCCATAAACAGCGAAGTGGCAATATCCCGAATCGAATCGTCAAAAGGTTTCATATTGACGTTTATTCCCGTACCCACCACAACAAAATCTACCCTGTCTATCTCAGCCTTCATTTCGCATAGAGTACCGCTTATCTTTTTTCCGTGACAGTAAATATCGTTAGGCCATTTTATCTTGAATTGCATATCAGATACAATTCGTTCAAGAGCCCTGACTGACGCCATTACCGATAGAATCGGGATCTGGGATGCTTCAGCTGGCGAAACCTCAGGCCTTAGAACGATGGAAAGGTAAAGGTTAGTGCCCGGAGGTGAAATCCATCTCCTTCCCTTTCTGCCCCGGCCTCTGGTCTGCTGATCAGTCGTGACGACAGTACCATGCGCGGCTCCCTGCCTGGCCAGTGTCATAGCAAGATCGTTGGTTGAATCCACAGTTTTCATATATACGATTTCACCACCGAAGCATTCGGTATCAAGATAACGGTGGATCTCATCACTGATAGGTTGATCAATGCCTTCCGATAACCGGTATCCGCGGTTAGAGACGGCATCGATGATGTAGCCCCTTTCCCGCAGCTTGCTGATGGTTTTCCATACGGCTGAACGCGAGACACCCAATTCAGCAGATATATTTTCACCTGATATGTAATCCCTGCTGTTCCTGAGTATTTTCAGAATTCTGCGACTGCTGCCACTCACTGTATACTTCCATATCTTATTATTATCAAATAATTTATCTCAACAATAACCATCATTCGCAGATGTGAGTATGTAGTGAGGAGCAACTATTGTCAACCAATACCTGCAAACAGGTTGACAATTGGCGCGTAATTGTATCACATGTTTTTTGTACTTGAAGGAAGTCTCTCAGGAATTCACGGTAATGGAACCATATCCTGATCGATATTGAACATATTGCTTTCGATATCCAGGTTTCTTACTTCCTGGCCAAGTTCTACTTCAATAAATATGGGTTCTACACTGCCCTTTTCGTTGCATCGGCTGTAGAATCCTCCCACCCAAACACCACTGGATTCCCTGTCTGTCCATGCAAACATAATGTAGGTTCCTGGTTCACAGACCGTTATCGTGAAGGGAATTTCTGCGGTGTAATCAAAAGAACCCTGAGTGTATACCGCAAATGTACTATTCGTATCCACATTCCTGGCATAGACATATATGGGAGGAAACCAGTCTGACGGATAACCGGTAATATGTCCTGAGATAATCGCAGTTGAAGTGGAAGCCTGACCTTCCGATGCCTCAATAACGCCACTCATGACAGTAAACAGACATATCAGGATCGAGAAAATCACTCTATTCCCGAATAACATGCATCCACTCCCTTCGAATACTCTGTCAGTTATCTCACAGAAGGTCGTTCGGTCTCACAAATCGTACGAAGTGTTGCTTCGTTTCTAATGACCCTTTACCCATCCTTTCCCCGGATCAGGCTTCGAATCCCTTTTTGTATATGGTTTTATATCTATCAGAGGTGTTCCGTCAAGAGCACTCAACCCGGAGGTAAATACTTTGTTCTCCTCAATTCTTAAAAGCCTCGCTACATCGAGCCCGATCGGATTCGGCCGGTTAGGAGACCTGCTGGCAAACAGCCCTACCGTACCACCATTTAGAGAAGGGGGATGTGCAACGTTTGATCCGTTATAACCTTTCGCCCTGTCTATGTGAAAGAGAACTATGACGTACTTGAAATATTTGAGATCCCGTAAAGCTGTCTCGTACTCCGGCAGCAGTTCCAGTACGAAAGGTCCATTTGTATCGTCATCCCTTGGCTGGAATGGAGCCATATCAATGTAAGGTGAATGAATTAATCCAATAGGCGTGTAGATAATTTCGCTCATAAATACTCTCCTGTTGCATTTCGGTTACTATGTCGCGGGTACTTGATTCTCAATCATAATACTAAATTTCAGTTGCCGCTGATACCGCGGCAACTGAGTTTCCAGCCTGTTCAGTACTTGCCTATGTATATAAAAAGATAGTATATGATAGATGTATTTGAATAATGCGATTTATAGGGGTATCAAATATGGAAAATTCTGAAAAAACAAGAGATGATCTTCTTCAAGAACTGTCAGATATCAAAGAGCAGCTGTCCAGTTTGAAAGACAAATCCTGCTCTTTTCTCATTGATGGATTGAACACAGAAGAATGCATTGATTTTTTTCAGAGTATAATTGCCGCCATCACCGAACCTATACTTATATTGAACGCTCAACTTGAATGCGTTTTCGCGAACAAGAGCTTCACTGAAATGTTTGGCATTGAATCCTCCAAGATCAAGGGCGTTTCCGTATACGAAATCGGCAATGGCCTTTTAGACCTTAAAGACCTTAGAAACCTCCTGGAAGAGCTGCTCGCAATTCATATGGATTTCGACGGATACGAGGTTAATCTCAATCTGCTCAACATAGGCGAACGGATAATGTCGCTGAGTGCAACCGATGTACATCAAAAATCAGATGATGAAAGGCTTCTGCTTCTGAACTTCATTGATAATACGGAACAAAAAAAAGCTGAGAAAAAACAAAGGGAGGATGAGGAGAAGTACAAATCACTCTTCGAAACCTCAAAGGACGCCGTTATGATACTAGAACCTCCTGACTGGTCTTTTACAGCAGGGAATCCCGCCACCATAGATATGTTCAGATGTGATAGCGAAGCCGATTTTACATCAAAACAACCCTGGGTAGTCTCGCCGGAGTATCAACCCGATGGCCAGCTATCGGTTATTAAAGCGAAGGAAATGATAGACAGGGCAGTGAAGGACGGATCCAATTACTTTGAATGGGTTCATAAAAGACTCGATACGGAAGAGTTTTCCGCAACCGTTCTTCTCAGCCGCATTGACCTGAAGAGAAAGACCCTTTTGCAGGCAACTGTTCGTGATATCACCGAGCGTAAACAGGTTGAAGAAGAACTTAGAATACACCGATTCCACCTTGAGGAGATCGTAAAGGCTCGAACAGCGGAGCTTCTGGAAAGCGAAGGTAAGTACCGAACTCTTGTTGAGCAAAGTCACGATGGTATTTACATCTATGGGACCAACCGATTTCTGTTCGTGAACGATCGTATGTGTAATCTGATGCAATACAGCAGAGATGAGCTTCTTGCTGTGAAATTCTCAGATCTTATCTATGCCGATGACAGGAAAATGATAAACGATGACGGCACGATCAGAGAAGGTTTCTCAGAAGTTCCAAATGTTTTCCAGCTTAGATTGATAAGAAAGGACAGTGAAATACGATATATAGAATTCTCAATCCGAAAACTGACCTATAGCGGTGAAGAAGCAATTCTTGGTATAGCAAGAGATATAACTACTATGAAGCAACTGGAGGAAGAACAGAGGAAAATCGAAAAGCTTGAATCCCTGGGTCTTCTTGCCGGAGGTATCGCCCACGATTTCAATAACTTCCTGACAGCTATCATAGGTAATATCTCCCTCGCGAGAACCATGGTTGAACCGGGAAGCGATCTGTACGAAATCCTTACAAGCTCTGAACACGCTGCCAGCAAAGCGTCCAACCTTCCAAGACAACTCCTTACGTTCTCAAGAGGAGGAGATCCTGTAAAAACACGTATATCCATCTCCAGACTTCTAAAAGAATCCACTGCTTTTGTTCTGAGCGGTTCAATCTCAACAGCCGAATATTCCATTGAAAATAATCTTAAACAGGTTATCGCTGACAAGGAACAGATAGGTCAGGTCTTCAATAATATTGTTATTAATGCATACCAGGCTATGCCGGAAGGAGGTCAGGTTCACGTCAGCGCTAAGAACATCACGATAGACGAGAACAATCCAGCGGCTATTCCAGAAGGTCAGTATGTCATGATTACAATAAAGGACGACGGTTACGGTATTGAAGAAGATCATCTCAGCAGGGTATTCGATCCGTTCTTCACGACAAAGCAGAACGGAACCGGTCTTGGGCTGGCAACCGCATATTCGATTATCAGAAAACACCATGGTCATATAAAAGTTGAGACTGAAGTGGGTAAAGGCACTGCGTTTACAATTTACCTTTCGGTAGACAGTTCTTCCGAAGACCTTGAGACCCACGAATCCGGACCGGCTAAACTATCGGGCGGAAAAATTCTTGTAATGGATGATCAGGAAATGGTTCGGAAAACCGCAACATCGATGCTGAAGAAACTTGGTTATCAAGTTGACAGTGCTATAAACGGTAGCGAAACTATTGAGAAATACACAAGAGGTATGGATACCATGGAACCATACAATGCCGTAATTCTGGATCTGACAATCCCGGGAGGCATGGGGGGAATAGATACTATGCAGGAACTGCTCAAGATAGATCCAGATGTAACTGCAATTGTATCCAGCGGGTATTCAACTGCCCCTGTTATGGCTGATTACACTAGTTACGGTTTTTCAGGGGTCATGATAAAACCGTATTCAATCAGCCAGATTTCAGATCTGATGAGGAATATCTTCAACGAATAGAACTTCAACGAATTGTTCTGTCAGTTTGATCGCAGCTTTCATCGGCTAATACTTCCGTTGATTTACAGTACGCGGCAATCCATTACAAGTCTTAACCCCTTTTACCGCACGTACTCATGTGAAGTGACTCTGTGAAATCAAATCTGTGTTGCTATGGACGGCAAATTTTAAGATAATATCCTTGACGGAAGAAATATTATTTATTGGACTATTTAAAGTTGTTCAACCCTTTTACGGAAACTGTTTATGAGTAATTCTGATACTGTTCTATCGTACGTGTCCATTGAAAAAATTCTACAGGATTCTGATGAATTTGTTCTCTTCATCAGCCGCACCGGAACTATTATTCTGATAAACAAGCGAGGCAGCGAGATCCTGGGCCGTTCCGAGGAAGATATTGCAGGTTCGAACTGGTTCAATGATTTCATCCCTGATTCGTACAGAAATCAAACTGTAGACGAATTCCGCAATAGCCTTTGCGAAACTGACCAATCCGTTTTCCATCAGGATTACCCGGTACTCTCAGGCCAGGGAACGGAAAAACCGGTTTCCTGGCATAACAGGATTATCACAGATGAAGACGGCATCGTAATGTGTATTCTTGTTACAGGACATACAATTGATGAACCAAAAGACTATCAGGATGAATTCATTAATATGTATAGAACTCTTGTTGAAAACAGCAATGACCCCATAATAGTACACAAAAATGGAATAGTCGTTTTCGTCAACAGTATTGCCAAGAGCATAACCGGTTACTTAGAGGATGAATTCTATGGATCGAATTTTCTGGATTTCATATCAACTGAGTATAAGCCCATTGAGTGGAAATATATGAATGACAGAACAGCCGGGAAGAATACTCCACTATTCTATGATATGGAGTTTCTCAGGAAGGATGGCGATATCATTCCAGCTGAGATCAGTGTTTCGGCAATTAGCTACGAAGGAGAACGGGCTTATATGGCTATTCTGAGGGATATGTCCAACAGATATACTCTTGAGGAGCAACTGCGCCAGGCTCAGAAGATGGAGGCGGTAGGACAGCTTGCGGGAGGTGTTGCGCACGATTTCAATAACATTCTGCAGACAATCAACGGTTATACGGAACTGGCCCGGACATCACTCGATAAAGACAATCCAATTCAAGGTATGCTGCAGCAGGTTTCAGAGGCAGGCGAAAGAGCTAGTTTCCTTGTCAAGCAGCTTCTTACGTTCAGCCGCAACCAGCTGATAGTAACCAGAGTACTGGACCTGAACGAAGTTATTGCGGAACATCAGACTATGATGCAAAGGATAATAGGAGAAGATATCGTACTTGAATTCCTGGCGTCCAGCGAAGCCATCTACATCAACGGTGACCATGCTATGATAGGTAAGATACTTCTGAACATCTTTCTGAACGCCAGGGACGCGATGCCTGAGGGCGGCAATATCCTGATAAAAACCAAGCGGGTCTTTCTTGAAGAGGAATTCTGCAAAAACAATCCCTCAGCTGAGCAGGGTTATTACGCAATGGTATCAATATCTGACACTGGATACGGCATGGACAAAGAGATCCTGACCAAAATATTCGAACCTTTCTTCAGCACAAAGGGAATCACGGCTGGTACAGGACTCGGACTGTCAACTGTTTTCGGAATAGTAACTCAACACGATGGAATTATCACTGCCAGCAGCGAACCGGGAAATGGCACAAGTTTCCGGATTTACTTCCCCTTAGTCGATAAGGATGCTGTAATCGAAGAGCTTCTTCCGGAACAGGAAGTCATTATAGAGACATCCAAAACCATCGTTATCACGGAAGACGACGAGAAAGTAAGGAATCTGACAAGTACTATTCTGATTGAAGCAGGTCACGATGTAATTACCGCTGCCAACGGCGAAGAGGCGGTATTACTTATCAGCGATTCTCCGGACAGTGTTGATCTTGTTATACTGGATGTCATCATGCCGATTCTGGGTGGTTACGAAGCTGCCGACAGAATACGTGAAATACGCCCTGACATGCCTCTCATATTCTGCAGTGGATACAGCAAGGATTTTGACAACAAAAACATACACCGTGACAGGGAAAGATCCACATTCCTGTCTAAACCGTATTCAACGGCACAACTACTTAACGCAATAAGCGAACTATTCTCTGAAAAGAAGTAACTGTCCGCAGAACATTTTCTACTGACATCAAGAGGAGAATTATGAAGACTAAAACAGCTACGACTATTTTTTCAGTGATTTTACTGATGATGACTTCTTCAGCATACTCAATGGAACAAGACGGAGTTGAATACCCGGATGCAATAACGGTAAATGGAATCAATCTGATTCTAAACGGCCTCGGAACGAGGGAAGCCACTATTTTCAAGGTGAACGTCTACGTTGCAGCGCTGTACCTGGAAAACCCGAGCAGCGACGGATACGCCATCTGCGAGTCGGAGGAAACCAAACGCCTGATTCTTCACTTCGTCCGTGATGTCGGTGGAGGAGATATAGGCAACGCCTGGACGGAAGGATTCATGAAAAACAGTGGAGACGATATCACCGTTTTTCAGAGCAGGATTGAAACCCTTAATTCATGGATGAGTGAATTGAAGGATGGTGATCAAATGATGTTCACCTACATTCCGGATATCGGTCTTGAAGTTTCAGTAAAGGGTACATTCATGGGCACCATTGAAGGTAGTGATTTTACTGGAGTATTCTTATCCATCTGGCTTGGCGATGATCCCCCGAATGGCGGTCTCCGTGACGGCCTGTTGGGTATAGACTGAAAGAACTTCGATTATAGATTTTATCAGCCATCAGTCCTCGGCCAGCACGATAACAGTATCTTTTTTACCAAAGGTTACCGTTTCATGCTTATCAGGATTCACTACTACTCCATAAAACCTGTCGGCATCATCCTTCAGATGGAATAGTCTGTACCCTATTGCAACCTCACCTCTTGAAGCGGCACTTTCAGTGACAGTGTAAAAGTTCACAGGAACATCTGTATGTACGTACCTCTGGACAGGTTTTAGGTATATTTCCGATCCATCCGGATCGAAAAGATCCCAGAAGACTCCGCCGAGATGCCTGTTCTCCGATATCTGCGCCAACAAAAGGCTCAGCATCTGGTCGCTCACGATGAAATCGTCGGCCCCGGTCACTTCGGCCAGATTTCTGTTACGTATATCCTTCATCTCGCTCACAAGAGAGTAGCTGCCTCCCAGCTTTTCCGTAATATCCCTTATATGCAGAAGAGTCATCAGAGTTGCTGAGTCCGCCTCCTGGGCGTCCAGCAGATCAGTGTAGCAGAGTATGATGATGTGATCGTAACTCTCGATTTCCAGGTTCTCGAGAACCCTTCTGTCGGTTGTCACCGCTCTTGAGAATTCAAGATCAAGATTGGAAAGATCAAAAATCTCGTTATGAAAATCACTGATGGATTCATTTACAACAACTTTCATGAATGAACCTGGCTGGAGATAATTGTCAAGTTCCCTGATTATTATCGGAGCCCTCCAGTTCCAGCCCAGCATGATGATTCTGGTGGGGGATGCGATTTCCCTGAAATCGCTTCGAATGGCTTCCCTGTCAATTTCCAGGTCGTTCCTTCCAGACAGAATAACGGTGTCGTCATCCTCAGAGATGGCGATAACACTGTCGTCTTCATTAATAGGAATATCCATCGGAGGGTTAAGAACAGGCTGCCCGTTCGCCGGTTTGATTCCGATCAGGCTGCTCGTTTCGTACATGAGGATGGCTTCTCTGAATGTTTTACCGAACAGCTCAGATTCTCTGTGGAAATATATCTCATCTCCGCCGTAATCGAGAAGCTCCTGGTAAACAACGGAAAGCCCTGACTGCAGACATGTCTGAGCGGTCATCCTTGCCACGATATCCCCGGCCAGCACGATCTCCGCCTTGTCCCTGCCCACTATCCGTGCCACTTCCACGTTCTCAGGGTTACGGATAAGGGCAATAATATTGAGGTCCACCGATTTAAGCCCTGGATTATTGATAATGGCCAGCATCATTTTTATAACTTCAGGATCAGGATTATCGCTTACCGGTGATAGAATTATTATGGACTTCGAAGTACCAAGACTCATGATCTCCATTTCCTGTCCTGCATACTACTCTGGTGTTTTTCGTGGAAGATATTTTGCTTCTTATCTCGTCCTCCATCTCAACTTTATCCAGATCAGCCATAATTGCTATGCATGGACTTTTCTGATTCTCATTAGCAATGGTCAGCTCAGAGATGATCGTAAAAACCTGTTCCGACCATCCCAGAACCACTGTATGCCCCTGTTCAACCACCCTGGACCTGCCCTTGCGCAATAACTCAAGCCTGGCGTCAAGGCTTGTGGTGACAATGCCGATAAGCGTGCTTATTATGAAAATGCCGCCCAGTGTAACGCACAGCATTGCCAGAAGGAAAAGAGCGCCTCCTTCATCTCCTCCCATAGTTCCAGGATCAAGTGTCCTCATAAGACTGATCCATGTCATCTCGATAAAGCCCTCGTCGCCGGGAGCTGTTTTTGTAACGAGAACGACAATCGAAAAGACGAGAATCAAAGCTATGGAAATCACTCCAAGCCAGATAATAAGTCCTGATGTTCCCTTCGACATCATACTGTCAAAGGCGTAACTCAGCTTATCTCTGAAACTGAATTTATGCTGCATAATCTCTCCCGTTCATACTTTCCTCACCTCAAAAGATCACTCCTCAACAAGAACTAATCTCGAAGGCCGGGAATCTCATAATCACAGAAATAAGTGTTGTTATCATGAATGAAGTTGTTGCTCATCCGAAGATTGACCAGCTCATGCCTAGTGCTGGAATAAAAAAGCCGGCCGTTGTTCCTGATAACACAATGATCAATCTCCAGATCGTTGAATGAGATAAAATAAAAGGCGGTGAAACTATTGTCTTCGATCAGACAGTGCCGGATCTCAGTATTCTCGGACCCACTTATCAAGATACCATTAGCTCCGCAACCGCTTAGCGTACAATTGTCTATAGTAATATTCGAGCAGTTATAGATGCTGATAACCCCCCCATGACAGTCGTATTCTTCCAGGGGATCAACATGCCGGAAGAAACCGCCCTGTATCCGGACGTTACTGCAGTTATTCAATTCAAGTACATTATTGTAAATATCGTCCAGAAGCACCTGAGTGCCTGGTTCGAATCTTATGCATACATCGTTCAATCCCACCAGACTCAACGTAGAAGAAGTGATATAGGTGTCATACGGAATATCGATAATATCTCCGAAGTCAGAATCCATAATAATACCCAGGAGAAAATCATCCGCCCTTTTACCGGTTCGCTGCGTCTCATCAGCGTGGAGCGTTACGAAGGGTACCATTACAACAGCTGCTATGACAAACACAAACTTCATCTGTTTCATGCAGTCGCATCCTTTCGGTAAAGATATTATCACATTTAACAAAACGGAACATTCTGTCCATCATAATAAGATTGCATTCAGAAATCCGCAAGTGCATAATGTGGTATATTAGTTACGGAACAGCGAAGTGCGGTTCTGTAATCACAGGGGGGCAGCATGCACAGGATATACTTTGATCACAACGCCACAACACCTCTTCACCCGGAGGTAAAGTCTGCGATAATAGAATCTCTCGATGTGTTCGGAAATCCTTCCAGTCTTCACGAAGACGGCCGACAGGCCAGAATTCTGATCGAAACCGCAAGAGAAAAGGTCGCCGGTCTTATTAACGCGGACCCGGAAGAAATCCTTTTCGTGGGAAGCGGTTCCGAGGCGAATAATACCGTTCTTTCTCTTGTAAGCTGCAGCGGAGCCCGTTGCGGTATTCATCCCCCCGCTGACAGTAACCTGGTTACTTCAACAATCGAGCACCCCTGTATCCTTGAAACATCGAAATGTCTTGAGAACAGGGGAACCCGGGTCAGGCGTGTCGATGTTGACAGCAGATCCCTTGTGAAAATGGAAGAGCTGGAGCAGGCAGTTACAGAGAATACGTCACTTGTCTCAATTATGATGGTCAACAACGAAACCGGTTCGGTTCAAAATGTCGAAAAAGCAATCGAAATCGCTCACGGTTCAGGCGCCCTCTTCCACACAGACGCAGTACAGGCGGTGGGTAAACTGCCGGTCGATGTCAGGAAACTGGATGTTGATTTTTTAACCATCTCAGCACATAAGATATACGGTCCGAAAGGTGTTGGCGCTCTGTATGTAAAGAAAGGTACACCCTTCTGTCCCCTGATAAGAGGTGGTCACCAGGAGATGGGCCGCAGGGCCGGAACGGAAAACACTCTCGGTATAGTAGGCCTTGGCAAAGCGGCTGAGCTCCGCGGCAGGGAGATGGAAGCCGAGGGGCAGCGGCTCTCGGAACTCAACAGAATGCTGAGGGATGGAATAGAAAGCCGGATCGATAACATCCATTTCAACAGTGACCCGGAGTACTGTCTTCATTCAACCCTGAATGTGTCCTTTGAAGGGATTGAGGGTGAAGCACTCCTTCTTTACCTGGATATGGAGGGAGTTGAGGTTTCAACCGGTTCGGCTTGTGCCTCTGGATCCCTTGATCCATCCCACGTTCTATTGGAGATGAACCTTCCGATTGAATTCACCCACGGTTCTCTCCGTATGAGCATGGGAAGGTCAACAACCAGAGAAGAGGTTGAATATGTACTGGATGTTCTCCCGGGAATCGTAACAAAACTGCGCAGAATGTCCACAGTCTACGGAGGTGAACGATGAGTTCCTGGCTTTACTCGGATAAGGTCAAAGAACACTTCATGAATCCGAGAAATGTAATGTTGGATGATGAAGAATTTGCATACGACGCCAGCGGCAAAACAGGCAATATCAAGTGCGGTGATGAGATGATCTTCTACCTTAAAATAAACCCGGAGACTCTGACAATCACAGACTGCAGGTGGAAAACCTTCGGCTGCGCAAGTGCTATAGCCAGCACATCTGTACTGTCCGAGATGATAAAGGGCATGAGCCTTGATGAAGCCTACAATATTTCAAACGTGGATATAATGAAGGAGCTGGGCGGGCTTCCGGACAACAAGGTTCATTGCTCGGTACTTGGAGACAAGGCTTTGCAGGAAGCCATCGACAACTATTACCGCGAGAGCGGCATGGATGACAAGGTTCACGATACAGAATCACGAATAGTATGCGAATGTCTCAATGTTTCAGAGGAGGAGATAGAACACGCTGTTCTGGAGGGAGTCCGTAACTACTATCAGCTTCAGGAAATGACCAAGGTTGGCACATCCTGCGGTAAATGTGAGGAGGACGCAAGGGAACGCCTGGCATTCTACCTTGATAAACACTTCGGAATAAGGGGGTTAAATGCTGAAGCATATAGCGATAACCGTAAATGATAAAAACGATATTAACGCATTCTACAAAGATCTTCTGGGATTCAGTGAGTCTCGCAGGTTCACGCTGCCTGAAGAGCTTTCAGATGAATTGTTCGGAATAAAGGAATCAGCCGAGGTTGTTATGCTTCATTCGGACGATATCTATCTGGAAGTATTCCTCTCAGACAGAAAGATCGAATCGGTCTACAACCATGTCTGCATCGGGGTACGGAACCGGGAGGACATTATAGAAAGGGCTCAATCCTCTGGTTACACCGTAACCCGCGCAGGGAGAACCTCAAAGCCGGATCTGATTTTCCTGAGGGACAGCTCGGGAAACAGCTTCGAATTAGTGGACAGCGAGTGAACCCATAGGATCCCAGGGCTTCAGTTCTATCGGCTCGGTTTCCAGAGCTTTCTTCAACTCGTCCGAAAGATATTTTTTGTCAATAACAACCTCGTAAGTGTACTCCTCAAACCATCTGTCGCTCATAACGAAGTATCCTTTATCACCGAACTTGTCGCTCCAGCTGTTCTCCACTTTCCACCTGTCCGGGGTACCGTCATCCCTGATGTTGACCCCGGTAAAAACCATCGCGTGTGTCATTACGCTTTCACCGTAATCCAGCCTTCCGGCTTTATCCAGATTGAACCCGGTCTTCAGCACGCCGTCGTAGTCGTATAGGTTCACATCCAGAATCCCCTTATCCTTGAACAAGCATTTGCCCACGTCACATCCGAACCAGACCGGAGTCCCTTCCTTAAGTTGCCTGAGAGCCAGGTTCTTCAGTACCGATATTTCGACGTTAAGATAAGTAACCCGGTTGCCACCTTCTATATTTCCCAGGTACTGAACGGTATAGATGCGGTTAAAAGGTTTATCCGAGGTAGGCGAATTGATAATACTTACATACTTCTTAAGATCCACATTTACATATTTCCTGAAAAATTCCTTCGCCGAAATATCCGCGTCCCTGTGAAATTCCCTGTTCTTGTTCGTATACTCGAATGTGAATTCACCGGGGGGAACGCCAAGGAACATCGTACACAACCTGTAGAACTCGATAATCTTCTTCTTCTTTAAAGCCCTCAGCTCGGTGATACCGGCTCCATTACGATGCATTTTTCTCAGGATGGAAGCGCACTCTCTCAGCTTAAGTGTAAGAATACTGTTCATCCGCACCGAATTGCTGCTATGAAAGGTTTCCGGCATGACCGATTTGGGAACAACCCCGTATTTCTCGACGATGCTTGTGAACATGTCCCACTGTCCAGCATCGTTAATGGGAGAGCTCAGAAGCCACATGACTATTCTTGAATCTGTTTCCTCCCCCAGTGTCTCAAGGATATTCTCAAGGAAGTAATTCGCCTTTTCCACCTTATCGAAGAACATCAGGTAGGTCTGTGACAGCTCGAAATCCTCAAGGTTGAGATTTTCGATAATACTGTGCCTCATGGTATTGAGTCCTGCGAACAGCCAGCACCTGCCGCTCTTTTCCTGTGAGGTTATCTTCCCGGTTTTCAGGTCGATGGAAAAATTGGGCTGCATGTCTATCAACGAACCATGGTTCAGGGCAGTCTTGGCAAATCCCACGTTAAGGATGCTGTTCCTCGGCGGCTCGTCATCTTTTCTTTTCAGAGCCTCCGATTTCATTTCGCAGTAGAAATCATCAGTAATCCGCATCCTTTTTTCTTCCATCTTTATCTCCTTTAATTAGGGACGGAGGGATTTTATTTAGAAAAGACAAATAATAAGAGTGTTACGTCTGTTTCAAAACAGATTACTCACATATATCAAATTGAATCCCTCCGTCCTTTTTATCCCTGTATAAGTTCCTCGGGAAAACCTACATGACGCAACAGACGAAGAGCATTACTCCTTTCTACAATACCTTCCTTCAGCTCGTAATCGAATTCAACCGAATTGTTACGGATTTCCTCGGTAAAATGGTAATTGTCGAAAAGTTTCGAAAGATTCCTCGCGGTATCCTGTTCATGGGTAGTTACAATCACTAAGGAATTGCTTTTTGACAGATCTGTGAGAATCGCAATCGCTGCGCTGTTACGGTCCCTACTGTTCGTTCCGGAGAGAATTTCATCCACAAGCAGCAACCAACGGTACTCCGATGATTTTCCTGAACTCCACAGAGCGTGCAGTCTTTGAGCTTCGGCGTAGTAATGGCTCTGGCTCTGCTCAAGATTGTCCACTGTCTGCAGCGAAGTAGCAATTCGAAGGAAGGGTATTCTGAAATTTTCAGCGAAAGCAATTCCCAGGGTTGTTGCAGTTACATGACTTATTCCCAGTGTCCGGAGGAAGGTAGATTTGCCGGCCATGTTAGCGCCGGTAAGAATAACGCCTCTTTTAAAAGAAGCTGAATTACTCAAGCAATCGGGTACAAGAGGATGAAAAAGCTGTTTGAACTCGACTTCATTTTTCTCCTGATTGAACACCGGGCTGCATGTCCTTGTATCACTGTTAATGAAATCATGAACGCAGAGAGATGCATCAGCTCTTCCGATAATCTCAAATATGCGTTTCAGTTCAGGTTGCAGTTTGTGAATCCGATGGTACAATGTTGTGTAAGCGGCCAGTTCTGCCAGAAGGAATATGCGAAAGTACTCCAGGATAGAATCGAAGATGTCCATTGAAACTCTGTTTGGATTGATGAAAAGAAACGTATACTTGCCAAGTTTTCTGGTTTCATCACACAATTCAGTAAGTTCACCAGCCTCCTGATTAAGCCCTGCAGGCAGTTTTTTTCGGAGCTTTCTACCGCAGGTGAGAAGCCTTGTCAGGTAAGATATGGAATAGTAGTACTGCGCAATTCTATTGTGCCATTTGAAATGGATTATCGTATTTACTGACGCGATCGGAATGACACAGAACAGCAGCAACGAAGTCCCGAAGAAGAAGGGGCTAGAGAAGGCGAATATCGATAGGAGCAGCCAGATGTAAAGCAGGTATTTGTACTTTCGTGGAAACACCGGTACAGGATCCCATATCTCGTCAACGACACTTCCCCGGTGCTGCGGACCGCACTTTTTGAATACCTTCCGTGATCCATCTATTCCATTGTAATCCTGCCAGGATTCTATCCAGCGGGTTCTTCCCCTCAGCGTTTCTTCAGTAAGACACTGACACCTGAGCCAGGCGTAAAGAACCGATTCCCCGGGCAATGTTCTCGTTGAATCAACAAGTTTGAATACCCTCTTCAGCTCAAGATCGCTGTCGGTCTTATCATCGATAAATCCGTCAGCATCTATGGAAATTCTATCCAGATATTCTGTGTGAACTTTCGTTTTTTTCAACCGGATAATTCCTTAATGCATGAATCGATTTTGATGTACAGTCGAAATCGAATATTGTCAAGAGTAAAGATTTGACCCCTTTTTTTTTCCCTCTTTTTTAAGTTCTAGTTTGAACGGCCTGCGGCTTCAAACAGAATGGTAAAGGTTCCCTCGCCGGATGAGTACTTCTCTACAATCAGGAAGCTTTCTCCCGCCTGATCTTCTGTTACTGTGAAATAAAGCAGGGAGTTGTTTCCATCACCACCGTCATCGTCGTACAAACTCTCTCCGTCGGGAAGAACAAGTGTTATGACAGGGTCCATCTCATCACTCTCAACGGATACCGAGTAGCTTGTGCCTGCCTGAAGGTTGAGCTGGTAAATGATACTTTCGGTTTCGTAAGGCGCGTATATCTCGGTGGATCTGCCGGCTCTGAGTGTACTTATACCCTCATCATGCTCGGACCATGAGAATGTTACCTCTCCTTCGCTTGTGCCGCTGTAGGGTGATATGAAAACTATATAATCACCGGGCATCAGTGGTTCCACTACCCGGGAATTCGATCCCAGGTCACCGTAATCATCATTTGAGGTCACGTACCGGATGCTGTCACCATCTATGCTGACTACTGTAAGGCATACATCCATTTCTCCCGAGGCGTTGATCTCGTAGACTGAAGTATTATCAACGGAAAATGTGAACGCCGCTACGGGAGTGAATGGAGTGAGAAATCCCGGAGATTCCCAGTTGTCTACCATATCCGGCCACCAGGCGATAGCATAATTTCTGTCATTTGTTATTTCACCTGTGTATTCCATGTCCTGCTGCTGAGCGGGGATATCTACTTTTTCCAGAGCTTCCTCATCGATTGATTCCAGCTCAAGAGTGAACCTTCCATGACTTCCTGCAGAATATGGCATCACAAGGGCTATGTAGTCTCCTGCATCAAGTTCCCTTACTATTCGGGAGTAAGAACCGCTGTAATCATCGTTGTATTCCACGAATGCGTAAGTTCCATCTTCAACAGTCATAAGAATCAGATAGGGGTCAAAATCATCGGATTCCAGCGATATTGAAATTAGTTCTTCGCTATCAATGGTAAAGGGAAAGAGCTCCGCCTGGGAGTAATTATTGACATAGACATCGTTTTCAAGTGCTTCTCTAAGGATATTGTACAGATAGGCATTGTAGCTGCCCTCTTCGATCCAGCCCCTTACCATTCCCCCTGAGAAATCTGTCGCGTTGATAAAGGTTTCAATATCCTCGGAAGTTCCTTCCTCAATGATAACATCGTAGAGCCCTCTGGTGTCATCGGGTGAGAATATCAGGAGTTTTCCGCCTGACGGGGCACCATCAAGAACAACCCTCGCGCTGGTCGACTCTTTCCAGTTATCGTTGAAAGCTATAAGGTTGCCTTCTCCGTCGATTACCGCGGCAACAGGATTGAAATCGTGGCTTCTCACGTCAATAACCATTATGCCGCTCCCGGATATATCATGCACGGATGTATAGGTATCCGGCTGAACAGGACGGCCCCTGGCTAAAAGATTACTGCTGGCCTGCGGCCAGGCATCTGTCAGTGTATGTGTCTTCTCGGGCAATGAGCTTCTTATCACATTGCCGGGGGTGGCCATTTCGTTGGAGCAGCCTGCGGTCAGAAGTGACAGCGCGATAACAAAGGTAAGCAAAGATTTCATGATATCTCCCCATTCTGTTAAATTCCCATGACTGTTAAGATAATACCAATCGAGCAGAGGTACTATTCCATACTGAGAAACCTGCTTTTCGGACTTGACTATTTGTCGTCACTAAAATAGTTTATATAATGGTATTTTTGAATTATTTGCATTAAGTAAACTAATCACCCGAAATATGAGGAGTACTATGAAAACGATCGCTGTCTTGCTGGTGCTGGTTTCCATGGTCGCGGCTGACTGGATTAACTTCGGCATATCCGACCTTGATCACGCCAATCTGGAAGTGGTGGAATGTACCGCCTCCGGTTTTGTAGTGGATATCACTCTGCCTGGTTTCCAGAACAACCCGGTTACCGGGAACGGAATGACATTCAATTCCATAAGCGTACCGGCCCTTACACCCTACGCAGACGCGGAGGGAGCGCCGATGCTTCCAAAGGCATCCTTCATGGCTGCCATACCTGACAACCCCAACGTATCCATCAGCGTAGAGGTGCTTGAGGAGCCGGTTGTAATCATGAACATTACTCCTTCTCCCATGCAGCCCATTCCTGTGGATAATTCCTACGAGCAGGTCCCCTTCACATACCTGCCGGAAGCTTACAGCCATGGCGCATACCCCTCGCAGGAAGCCGTGTTCGAGGATTCCGGAACCCTTCGCGGAGTGAATATGGGCAGGTTCAATATCATTCCCTTCCATTGGGATGCTGAAACAGGGCTCCTGACGGTAACCCCTAAACTTCGCGTTACTGTTGATCTTGGCGGCACCGTTCATGTCGACCCGAGGCTTCAGAGCAGATTCTTTATAAATACGTACAGAACCCTAATCAATTCGGAAATCCTAGGTGAACCTCAAAAAACCATCAACTCCGAAAACTGTGTACCGGTGAAGGCCTATAACATGGATCAGGCAAGAGATATCACCGCAGCCGATTTGCTGATAATCGCGGGAGATGATTTTGTTGATACCATGATGGACGTTTTCATCGATGCTAAAATGGATCAGGGCTACCTTACCGCCATAGTGGCCATGGGCTCTTCAACCCAGACCGAAATCAAGGATTACATACAGAATGCCTACGATACATGGGTTATACCTCCAAGTTTCATTCTTTTCGTCGGAGATCAGGGAGATCTTTCAAGCTACAGCTCTCCCACAGGTATATACAGTGACAACCGCTACTGCTGTATGGACGGTGCAAGCGATTTCAGGGCTGATATCTACAACGCCAGGTTCGTAACTCCCACAAGTCATTATCCAATAGTGGAGGCGAAAATCCTCAAATGGCAATTCGACCCACTGATGGACGCGGGTTTCTGGGGGAATGTTCTCTGCGCGGGATATTTCCAGGCAACAAGCAGTTCCAGCACAATCGCTACACGCTGGTTCTGTTTCACCTGCGAGACAGTCCGCGACACCTACATGAATATCTACGGAAAAACGGTTCAGCGCGAATACAACAAGAATACTTCCGCCTCACCACCTTACTACTACAGAAACGATCTTCCCAGCGCAGGGCAGCAGGTTCCTTCAGATATCACCTGGGATGGTGACGCGGCAGGCATTCTGTCAAGTATTAACTCCGGAGTTTTCCTTGTTCAGCACAGAGACCACGGGGGCGTTACCGGATGGAGTCATCCAGCATTCTATACATCCGATCTCTCAGGTTTAACAAACGGCGACAAAACTCCCATGGTTATGAGCGTCAATTGCCTGACCGGTCAGTTCTCCGGCGACTGTTTCGCTGAGAATTTCTTCCGGATGGACGGAGGGGCTGTAGGCGTACTGGCTGCTACCTCCACAAGTTACAGTTACTGGAACGATTACATCTGCTACGGTCTATACAAATCCTTTAACGATGAGTATACAAGTCCTCCCTCATTGTACACTGATCCCACGGGAAATTACCTCACCGGCCAGGCATTGATGTGTTCGAAGTTGGAAATGCAAGCTTCCGCTCCCATGTGTCCGTACCCTACCGACCGCACCGAGATCGAATGGGACCTCTTCCATTGGTTCGGCGACCCAACAATGGATATGAGGACAGCAGTGCCACATTACCTTACAGTGAGTGCTCCCACCAGCCTGCCAAGTGGTTCCACACAGGCCACCTTCTCGGTAAGCGAACCGGACGGTATAGTCGATAACGCTCTTGTATGCATTTCACACGATAGTCTCTGGGTAAGCGGCGTCACCGATGCCTCAGGCAGCGTTACCCTTACTTTCGACGCTATCGGTCTTCTCAGCGACATCCAGTGGATGGTTACCTCTCATAACGCTCTTCCTGCAGAAGGTGTTATTAACGGAGTGGGAATCGGGGACAGCCCCGAGGGATTCGTAACAACCCATGTAGGATTACCTCATCCAAATCCCACAAGTGGACATGTAATCTTCCCGGTTACACTTTCGAGCGGCGGCAATTTCGAGATAACCGTTTACGATACCGCCGGCAGGGCGATAGAGACGGTGCATTCGGGTGAACTTGCTGCTGGCGAACACTCTCTGATATGGGATACCCATACTGTGCCGCAGGGTCTTTACATGATACGATCCATCGACCCCACAGGTTCTGTTACTACAAACAGACTAGTCGTATGTAGATAATCACCAATTATCTTAATGAAAGGCGGAGCTTCGGCTCCGCCTGATCTTCGACTTTTTTTGTCCGCCGGTTCAATCAATACGCTAAAGTAAACGTAGTCAATGCGTTTATGATAATTTTGCGACGAAGAAAACCCCGCGGCAAATAATCCTGACTGATTGTGCACTAACCGCCAATTCTTTACCATAGTCAACCTTGAGAACCGCAGCTTAAAACAGTAGAACAAATAAGATAGAATTCAAAGCTTCTTGTCTGTCAAATCGTTTTAGATATGTTTAGTTGAGTTTGTTCACGATGGAGGTGAGAATTGAAAAAAGCGCGTAAGTCAGGTACAGCGCTGAAAGTACGGAGCGGGTCAAAGGGAAGCTTCTCTTCGGGAAAATCATGAATCCCGCAATAATCGTTGAAAATCTCAGTTTTTCCTACGGTCAGCTTAAAGCCGTCCAGAATATCAGTTTTCATCTGAATCCAGGTGAAATCCTGGGTTTTCTGGGCCCTAACGGAGCAGGAAAATCCACGACTATTAAAATGCTAACCGGTCAACTTACTCCGGATACAGGCTCAATTCGAATACTGGGCGTCGAAATGTCCCTGGATGATCCTTACCTGCAGGCCAGGATAGGAGTCTGCTTTGAGGAGAAGAACCTTTACATGAACATGACGGGAAGGGAAAATCTCAAGTTCTGGTCCAGGCTCTTCGGTCTAAAGGATTTCAACGCGGATGCCCTTCTCCGCAGCGTGGATCTTGCTCACAGAGCTGACGAAAGAGTAAGTACTTACTCCAAGGGCATGCGCCAGAGACTGATGATGGCCAGGGCTGTTTTAAACGGTCCGGATGCGCTGTTTCTGGATGAACCCACTGACGGACTTGATCCGGTTTCAAGCCGAACCATTCGCAATATTATCAGGGAACAGGCGAATCGGGGAGCGGCCGTTCTTCTCACAACACACGACATGTGGGAGGCTGATGACCTCTCAGACAGAGTAGCTTTCATGAACGAGGGAAAACTCTACGTAGTGGATACTCCCGACAGTCTGAAAATGAAATATGGAAGAAGAGCAGTGAAAGTCCGCCTAGGCCGAGACGATCAGGTGAGTGAGGAAACAATCGAGCTCGGAACTCCCGATGCAGGCGATAGAATCAGGGAACTGGTTAATTCCGATAACCTCATGACCATACATACTGAAGAGGCTACTCTGGAGGATATTTTCATAGAGATCACAGGCAGGGGATTGGACGTGTGACGAGCACATCATCAAGGCTGGCAATCGTAACGGCAATAATATTCAAGGATCTCAGGGAGTTTTGCCGAGACCGTCTCTGGATGATTCTAACACCGATTTCACTTGTTTTCATGATCGTTCTATTCCTTGTTCTCCCGGATACAGTGAACGAGACGATATCATTGGGGGTATTTCCCTCATATCTTGCCGAATCCTTTTCCTTGCTGCTTGACACTGAAGCAGGAGAATTCCAGGGACTTGAGATAATAGGCTTCGTTAACGAAGATCAGCTTGCTGATTCGGTTCATGGCGAGTCAGGAACAATAGCAATGGGTATTGCTCTACCTGCGGATTTCACTGAATCTCTTCTGTCAGGTTCCGGAGGAAGCGTTTCAGTATACGTATCTGAATCGGTTCCTATGGAAATACGACAGGCTCTTACAAGCGGCGTCCGGGAAATCGCATATGCCGCTCAGGCAGTGTTTACCGGAGAGAATCCTTTAAGTGCGCTGCCGGTAACCCTTCCCGACCTGCAGTCGAGGATTCTCGGTGAGGACATGGCAGGCAGACAGGTTCCCCTCCGCGACAGAATGAGACCGATACTGGTCATAATGATACTTCTTATTGAAGCCCTCGCGCTGGCAGGTCTCGTTTCAGTTGAAATTGAACATAGAACTGCGACCGCCTTGCTGGTAACTCCTGCAAGGATGGGTGATTTTCTGGCGGCCAAATGTCTTACCGGAGTGATTCTCGCAGTGAGTCAGGCATTTCTCTTTCTTCTGTTCACAGGAGGGTTCGTATTCGACTGGCTGATTGCATCGGTTCTGATTTTTCTCGGAGCTGGCATGGCTTCTGCAGTGGGCATGCTGTCTGGAACCAGCGGCAGGGATTTCATGAGTACGCTTTTCTACGGAATGATATTTGTAATTCCCCTTACGATTCCCGCTCTATTTACAATGTTTCCGGGTAAGCCATCACTTATAATAAGACTGCTTCCATCTTACGGTCTTGTAGAGGCTATGTCAGGTGTACTTGGAGAAGGCAAAAGCTGGAGTTTCGCGACACCACACATTATGACAACCTTTATATGGGATATTGTCTTTCTAGGCTCCGCCTTCTTTGTACTCAGGCGAAGGGTGGAATCACTATGAACTTACGTCGCGTAAGGAGTCTTATTTCAGGCGATCTCAGGCTTGGACTACGATCTCCGGTTATTCTATGGCTTCTGATAATGCCCTTTGCAATCACTTTCCTGCTGCAGGTTGTCTTTATCACCCTGTTCGATCCGGAACCACGTATATGCATCGAAGCCCCGGCGGATTCCGAAATTGCGATAGCTCTTGAAAAAGCGGAAGGTATCAGACTGTCCCGAGCTGGGAGCCCGGAAGAGCTGGTGGAGTCCATAGAAAACAACAACGCTGATCTTGGCCTGATTATTGAGAATGGTTTTGATGAGGCGGTAAGGAATGATCTGAAACCTGAACTGACTTTCTTTTTCTCGGGTGGAAGCCTGGCTTCGAACCGTATTGTCGCCGGCCTGCTGGTGATGGACATACTTCGTGAAATGGAAGGCCGGGAGAGTCCTCTGGAAGTTATTCTTCAGACGGGAGATGAAGATGAAGCGATACCAATCTCTCGCAAATTGATACCTGCAGTAGTCCTTATCGTTCTGTTAATCACGGGTATCTTCGTTCCAGCATTCATGATCGTTGACGAAAAAGAGCATGGCACCATGAAAGCCCTTCTGGTCACTCCTGTAAAAATGTCAGATATTCTATTTTCCAAAGCCGTACTTGGTTTTACAATGACAATAATTATGTGCTTCATCACCCTGGCTCTGAATGGAGCCCTTTCCGGTCAGCCACTGGCTCTGCTCGCCACAATTGTCGCCGGAACTGTAGTCTGTAACGCCATCGGGCTTATTTATGGCACGCTGGCTGGTGATGCGAAGACCTTATATACACTTGTAAAAAGCCTCAACATACTTCTTGCGGGGCCAATTCTGTTTTATCTTTTCACAGGTTTGCCGCAATGGATAGCGAAGATATTCCCGACTTACTGGTTCATCGACCCACTTTACAGAATAACGCTTGAGGGGGCTGATTTCTCAGATGTATATTTCAAACTTTCGATTGCCCTTGTAACAGGTATCCTGCTTGGTATACTTGTTGTCCCATTAAGCAGAAGAATGCAGAAAAAACTGGCTGAATAGTTACCTTTTATTTTCTTATCATTCATCGTCAGATATCCCCTGGAGGATAATCCTTGACCTAATAGGTAAACGCCTGTATACATCTTCTCAGACAGAAGTTTAAGAGATAATCCATTTTCACGACTCTAACCATATCATTATCAATAACATACAGCATTTCAATATGTAAGACCCTTTAAAATGTACACTTGGATTCAACTCGTAAGTGCAACAAAACTGGTTTGTACTGGTGGGTGAGCTGTTGT
>JAIORS010000010.1 GCA_021108005.1 Candidatus Aegiribacteria sp. | reverse complement strand
GGCTCCTAGAAGTGTCAGATGGCGTAATAATCGCAGGCTGATTCGGGCGTTATACTGCAAGGGTTTCATTTTGAAATGCTATTAGTATCATTGACCTTGCTTGACCTGGTCTGCATTACTGGAAGTGTTAGCCTGGAGCCGAATTGGACGGTAGATGTTCGATCGTCTCCGTAAGAGGTAAAATCAGGAGGGGTGTGGTTTCTTTGACTGACAGGCGCGAGAGGTGTTATCTGAAGTGTACAATTTAATAAAGGGTATTGTTCGAAGAGTGATTCCAGCAGGGCTTCTGGCTAAACATGAATATCCGTTGCGAAGCATAATAGCAATTCGATATAGAGGTAAGAGATACAGATGCAATATCTGTGGATACGGGCTCAGAGCTTTCGTCAGGTTCAATGATGAAGAGCTTCTGTGTCCCAGATGCGGCAGTTCATCAAGAGCCAGAAGGCTTTACATGCTTCTTGAGAACGAAGTGAATCCCGGAGAGAAGATTCTTCATTTTTCACCATCCGGGGCAATCAGGAGAGAATATGAGTCGAAATCGAATATTGAATATTCAACTACGGATTATGCCGGAGAATTCATGGCAGATAAGTGTATTGATATCACTGATATTGATGAATCGGATAATGCGTATGATAGGATTATCTGTTACCATATTCTGGAACATATTGAAGAAGACAAAAAAGCTATGATGGAGCTCTTTCGAATATTGAAACCAGGTGGTTGTTGTCTCATACAGACGCCGTTCCGCGAAAAAATGTTTGAAGATCAATCGATAATTGCTCGAGAGGATAGACTGATTAACTTCGGGCAGGAGGATCATGTGCGGATCTATTCCGTGGAGGGTCTTCAGAATAGACTGACAGAACATGGTTTCATGGTTGAAGTGCTTTTGATGAATGGTGATACGGATGAATACTATGGCCTATATCCAGGAGAATATATTCTGAAAGCTTGTAAACCCTAACAGGTTAATGATTTGCATAAGTATCCATACAACACGAACACAGGCTCTGATACAACGGTATTCGTAAGATAGGGAGACCTTGCAGAAGCGATCTCCCTATTCTGTGAAGACCCTTACTTTATCTCCATTGGCGCTATCCACATCAACCTGCAGATCTCTCAATGCTTCGATAAGTTCTTCTCCGTTAAGTTCTGAGAGTTGTGAAAGGTCGAAGCCGTGGCTGCTCATCTGTTCAACCGCGTTGCCAGGAACAAGGGCAGAAAGTTTGATACCGGTCTTTATCAGGCTCAGTGGTACCCTTACGTTGACCTTATCACCCTCGGAGGAGTCAACCACCACTCTCAGGTATTTTGGAGTCCTTTTCTGTACTTCCCCGGATTCCTCCTCAATGGTTTCTCCATCAGCTGTATCCGGATTCTGGATTTTCGAGAGAAGGGCAGTGGCTTCTCCAACGGAGATCTTGCCTTCGGAAAGCATTTCAAGAATCTTTTTCCGCGAATCATTCATCATTATTATCCCCTTTCAGATGGGTTATATGAACTTTATCAAGATGTTTTCTTCGGTTGTATTTACTTTTACCTCGGTTCCATGAAGACCCATCAGGAGCATGAGAATCCTCCATGATTGGCTGGCTGTCTTCAATATATAGCTGTCAGGATCGAAGATCAGCCCGATATTTCCCACAAACCATGCTATAAGAACAAAGGGCGCGAGAAGTACCCAGATGATGAACCATGGCAGAGGGATGATGAAGTTTTTTATCCTGAGCA
Organism: Candidatus Aegiribacteria sp.; assembly: GCA_021108005.1. Lineage (NCBI taxonomy): Bacteria > Pseudomonadati > Candidatus Aegiribacteria > Candidatus Aegiribacteria sp. Next base: position 21,053 of record JAIORS010000010.1, on the reverse strand, counting down.
GAAGTATGCAGGCCGGCATCACAATTCCTCCATTGCTTCCGAGAAGGTGATATCTCCCCGTTCGAGTTTTTCGAGAACTTTACTCTCAATGCTGTCTGTCACTTCCATAGTTGAATCAAGCCTGTTGATAAGATCTGCGATACGAGCCCTCGCTGTTGGATAGCTCACATTCAGAAGTTCCTGGATTTTCTTTATCGAGCCGAAACTGTGCACGAATGCTATCACAAGGGCCTGGTCGTCAGGGGACAGCTGGGAAAGAATTGATGCGGAGAAATTTCCCTCCATTGTTATTCCACAATTACGGCACTCGCAGGCAACAGGGGTCATCGATCTTCCGCACTCGGGACATTTGGCATTACCAATATCCATCTTGTACCTCCAATAACTTAATAATATCATAAGAAATATTTAAGATATGTCAAGTATTGATTTAGAAAAGTATCATAGTGTAGTTTTAGGGGTATATTCCGACTTGACTCAACTTTACTATCTGATTCTATTTTAATGAAGATATTGAGGAGGAATCATGAAACGGATTATTGCTGTAATTCTCGGAGGAGGAAGGGGATCCAGGCTTTTTCCCCTTACCCGTGACAGAAGCAAGCCTGCTGTTCCGATAGGCGGCAAGTACAGGTTGATAGATATTCCCATCTCGAACTGTATCAACGATCAGATAAGGCACATACTTGTTCTAACGCAGTATAACAGCGAGAGCCTTAACAGGCATGTTGCACGCACGTACAGGTTTGACAGGTTTAACCATGGTTTCGTTTCTATTATCGCAGCAGAACAGACTGATGAAAACAGGGAGTGGTTCCAGGGAACCGCCGATGCTGTCAGAAAGAGTCTTAAGTACATCAGTAACCAGTATCCCGATCTGGTTCTTATCCTTTCCGGAGATCAGCTTTACAGAATGGATTTCAATGAGTTTGCCAGATACCATGAAAGCACCGGGGCGGACATTACCATCGCAACCAAGCCTGTTTCCGCTGCTGAGGCCCCCTCTCTTGGCATTATGAAAGTTCGCGGTGACGGTATTATCACCAAGTTCAAAGAAAAGCCATCGGAAGACGAACTGGATGAACTGAAAAGTACTCAGGAAGGAATCGGCACTTCAAGACCTTATCTGGGAAGCATGGGGATATACATGTTCTCTCCGGATATTCTCGAAGAAGTGCTTTCGAAGGAACCTGATGTAATCGATTTTGGTAACGAGATAATACCGCACTCCATAGGATCATATAGAGTGGCCTCCCACACGTTCAACGGTTACTGGTCCGACATCGGTACTATATCAAGTTTCTTCCAGGCCAATCTTGATATGGCAGGTCCTGACCCCGATTTCGACATGTACACCAGCTTTTCACCGCTGTATACCCGGGCGAGGGCGCTTCCCGGAGCAAGAATCGACAATTGCGTACTGAACAATACAATCATATGCGATGCTTCCGATGTCAGTGGCGTTTCCTTTAACGAATGTATTGTGGGTCTTCGGGGAAAGGTACGCAAGGGGACGGTAATGGATAAATGCGTATTCATGGGGTCTGATTACTGGGAAGGCCACTACCTTGATCCCAGAAATATCAACAGCGAAATCCTGCCCCTGGGTATCGGGGAGAACTGCTTCATTAAAAACGCGATTATCGATAAGAATGTCAGAATTGGCAAAGGGTGCAGACTTGAGAACAAAGAGGGTATTCAGGAATACTCTTCGGAACTCTTCTGCATTCGCGATGGCATTATTGTCATACCCAAGGACACCATACTCGATCCTGGATTCGTAATTTAACAGGTGCTAAATCATTCTGTAGGTATAACAGCATATCGTTCCCGGGCAGATTCCATGGGTGAGGTAGCCGGACCCTTCCAGTGTAAAGGAGGGTCCGTATTGCTACATTATGGAATGTTTGAGCCTGCTTGCCTTATTGGGGTGAAGAAGGCGTTTCTTAGATGCTTTGTCTATAAGGCTCTGGGCTTTGCGCATGGCCTTATCCCTGTCTTCAGGTGTGTCAGATTCTTTAATATTTCTGATAGCGCTTCTGAGTTCACGCATTTTACTGCGGTTCCTTTTTGCCTTGACCGCATCGGTTCTGCGGCGTTTAAGTGACTGTTTACTCCTTGCCAAGAGGAGACTCCTTTCACAAATTAGATGATACTCGGATTTCTGTATATTCTGTCAGCAGAGGAGAATTCTAAGACCTGGAGTGACGAAAGTCAATCTTCAAAGAGGAGTTACATTGAAAAAGTATTTTCTGGTTTTAACTATTCTGATTTCATTATCTTCCGCCGCGGCGGACAGACTGGTGAGATTGTACGATGTTTCCAGTGATTTTGCGATGGAACTGTTTGAAAATGGATACGATGTGGCTAACGTTGATATCAGATGCGGATACGTTGATATCATGCTTCCGGAAAAGGATGTAGATCAGGCTGCTCTTCTTTCTCATAATTATGAAGTCCTTCCAAGGGAATGGGGAGAGCTGCTTCCGGAAAATCTGGATAACGGCGGTTATTACTACAGCCCTGCGGAGAACTGGGCTTTCTGGTGCGGGCTTTCGGCAGAATACAGCGATCTTGTTGATACGCCTTCTACAATAGGCCAGTCTTATGAGAACCGGGATATATATATGATCAAAATGACCAGCCCTGCACCAGGTTATAAACCTCCCATTTATTTTTCTTCACTTATTCACGCAAGAGAGCCAGGCGGGAATTCAGTGCTTGTGGATTTCGCGATGTGGCTTACAAGTAATTACGATGGTGGAGACTCAAGGGCCGCATTGATACTTGACAATACTGAAGTTTACTTCGTACCCATCGCGAATCCCGATGGTTACGTTGACAATATGCCAAATGGTGGAAATCAGAGAAAGAACATGAACTTCACTCTTGGCGATGGAGTCGATCTGAACAGGAACTGGGGATACAAGTGGGGTTACGATGATTCCGGATCAAGCCCCTATCCATACGATCAAACTTACCGCGGAACAGCCGCGTTTTCCGAGCCTGAAACACAGGTTCAGAGGGATTTCATAATCAGCATTGAACCCATAGCCGCTATGAATTACCATTCTTACGGTAAGTGGCTTATTTATCCCTATGGATATGAAGAAAATACCTACACCCCTGACCATAGTACCTTCGTGGCGTGGGGAGTCGCAATGACCGCTGGTAACGGTTACTTTCCAGGAACTGCTCCCGAATGTCTTTATACTGTCAACGGAGAGCAGAACGACTGGATGTACGGAGGGAACAGCGAACAGGGCATAATGGCTTTTACACCTGAAGTCGGTACCAGCTTCTGGGGTGGCCAGAACGACAGTTCAATAATCGTAGACAATTGTGCTGACTGCCGACCGATGAATATATTCATTTGTATTAATGCACCAGGATTCGTTGGAATTGAAAGGAATGAAACTTCAACTGCTATCCCGCAGCTATCACTTGGCGCAGTTTACCCAAACCCCAGTGTATCAACAGCTGTTTTCAGAATAACCTCTTCCGCGGTATCAGCTGTCGATGTGATTATATACGACACCAGTGGCAGGATTGTTCATTCTTTTGCAGCCGGTACTATTGCGGGAGAAACTGACAGCGTGATCTGGGTCATTCCCGATGAAACACCGGCGGGGATATACACCGCAATAATCTCTGACGTGGCAGGAAACTGCGACAGCCGGAGATTTACAGTTATTAAGTAAGATAGAAGTGAATGGTACAATGGATGATTCTGCGCAGGATTTTTACGGGATACTTGGCATCAAGTACGGAGCTACACAGAACGAGATCGAAGATGCTTACCATGATATAGCGAGGAAACTCCATCCTGATGTCACAGGAGATAATCGTGAACTGACGGAAAGGTATATGGCAGTAAATGAGGCTTACCATGTACTCTCAAGACCTGAGGACAGGGCGGATTACGATGCGTCCATAGGCGTCGAACAACAGGCGAAGGATAAGGAGAAAGAGCCTGAATCCCGGATTATCAGGAACGAAGTCAGACCTGGTGTGGATATGCGCCATCTTGATGCAAAACTCAAACGCACTGTCAGGCAGGCTGAAGAACTGTGCAGGAAGGATAATTTCTGGGAGGCCACTCGCATACTGGAAGGATTTCTGAAGACCCATCCGGACAATGCTGAACTCCGGAAAACTCTTGCTACTGCGGCCCTTGGAAGAAAAAGGTACCATGAGGCGGTAAACCACATGAAAGTAGCCTGTGAGGTCGAGTATAGCACCCTCGATAATTTCGTTCAGCTGGGCAGGATTTATATTCAGGCGGGACAGCTTGTGCTGGCGGAAAAAGCTCTTCGTGAGGCTCTTGGATGGAATGCTGAGCACGAAGGCGCCCTGAGCATGATGAGGGAGATCGGAGAACTGAGGGATGCTGAAAAACCACCAATTAAGAGGATGCTGATAAAAGTAACAAAGGCTTTCAAACGCAAGGAGTAACCAATTGGATTCTGGCAGCGAGAAGCTTTACTATTCTATAAGCGAAGTCTGCGGTCTTACTGGGCTCAAGCCCCACGTACTCAGGTATTGGGAGACTGCTTTTCCTATGCTGAAACCTTCCAAGAACCAGTCTGGAAACAGAATATATAAACAGGAAGACATCGGATTGATCAAGCTGATCAGCAGGCTGCTCTACCAGGAACGCTATACGATAGATGGGGCCAGGCAGAAGATAGAAGATATGGACGATCCGATCGAGCAGATGGAACTGGAACTGGAGGCCGCGACCGTTTCGGCTGAGATGATCGATTCCATAAAGAAAGAGATATCCGATATTATTGGTTTGCTGGAAAGAGATCCAATGGCAGTTGACAAAGGAGATAATAAAGGGTAATTTTGCTCACTCCCGGTCGGGGCGTGGCGCAGTCCGGTAGCGCACTTGAATGGGGTTCAAGTGGTCGCTGGTTCGAATCCAGTCGCCCCGACCATTAATTTTCTGCATCACTATAAATGAAGGGACCTTATGGGTGAAATTCTGCTTCACTGGCTTGGTGGAATTCCCGGGGAAGTACAGATGATGGTCCTTTCAGCATTTCCTCTTACTGAACTCCGCGGCAGTATTCCAATTGCATGGACAGTTATGAGCAACCAGTGGGCATGGCCCTGGTGGAAGATCTACCTTCTTGCGGTTGCAGGCAACCTCCTGCCGGTACCGTTCCTGCTATGGTTTCTGGAACCGGTCAGCAGGTTCCTGAGAAGATGGAAAATATTCGACAGATTTTTTGCTAAACTATTTGAGAAAGCCAGAAAACGTGCCGGGACCAAAATCGAAAAGTATGAAGCCCTTGGTCTGACTCTATTCGTAGCGATACCTCTGCCTGTAACAGGTGCCTGGACAGGATCTGTAGCCGCCTTCCTGTTCGGAATCCCAAAAAAGCTGGCAATTCCCGCAATAGCTCTTGGAGTAGCAATCGCCGGTATACTCGTTACTCTGATAATGTCAGGCGCTCTGGCTGGTATCGGTTTTCTGGTTGGGCCTGACTGAAGTTCTGATGTTGCATAATAGCGGTATTAATGGTAAATTCGCTTGAAAGAAACAGTAGTCGGGGCGTAGCGCAGCCCGGTTAGCGCGCCTGGTTCGGGACTAGGAGGTCGGAGGTTCAAATCCTCTCGCCCCGACCATTCCATCAAGTGATGATAGTAGTAGAATGATGACTGATGCCAGAACGAATCTAATATCCGTAATCGGTGGAGCTTCCGCAGACCAGGAGGAGATACTCTGGGCGGAGAAGCTTGGTAACCTGCTGGCGGATAACGGATTTACTGTTGTATGCGGCGGTGGAACCGGTGTCATGGAGGCAGTATGCAGGGGTGCAGCTTTCAAAGATGGCCATAGCATCGGAATTCTTCCGGGATCAGACCCTCAGAAAGCTAACCGCTGGGTGGAGACAGTTATTGTAACAGGTATGGGAACTTCCCGGAACAGAATAATCGCTCTGTCCGGAAGCGTTGTGGCAGCAGTCGGAGGGAAGTACGGAACCCTGTCTGAAATTGCTTACGCTCTCCAGGCGGGAAAGCCAGTTTGCGCTGTGGGAAAATGGGCCGGAATTGACGGAGTGGTACCTGTTAGTTCACCGGAGGAAGCGCTGGATTTCATTGTTAAAAATACTGGAGGAAATTTATGCTGAGCCTTGCGGAACTGGAAAGTCATATCCGTAACATTCCCGACTTCCCGATTGAGGGAGTTATTTTCAAGGATATCACGACACTTCTTACCCATCCGGGAGCGTTGAGTGATACCGTAGAACATCTCGAAGAAGCATGTAAAAGATTCGAATACGATGCCGTAGCTGCAATTGAATCAAGAGGGTTCGTATTCGGTTCGGTCATGGCGGCGAAACAGCATCTGCCGCTTGTTCTTATTCGAAAACCCGGGAAGCTGCCCGGTGATACCGTCAGCGAAGAGTATTCGCTTGAGTACGGCACAAATACGGTTGAAATGCATAAGAATTCGCTTCCAGCCGGAAGCAGAGTACTGATCGTTGACGATCTTATCGCGACTGGAGGATCGGCTATGGCAGCCGCATCCCTGCTTCGTCGGGATGGATGCGCTGTGGCAGGCGCAGCCTTTGTCGTGGATCTTTCATTTCTCGGGGGGGGTAATAAACTTAAGAAAAACGGGATTTCGTATGTGAAGCTCATTGAAGTTCATTCGGAGTAGATATTTGACTGACTGCATTAAATTTCGCATAATTGTACCTTAACCGGTGCAGAAAAATTTACGAAAGCAATTCAAACGGAAAGGAAAATCATGTCAAAGCTGCTTTTTATAGTAGTAATGATGATCGCTCTTGTATTCTCCGGATGCGGGGAACAGGCCGATCAGGCCGATCAGGCGGACAATGGCGGAGACAACGGGGATGTTGTTTCTGACGGCAATGGCGATGGTAACGGTGACGCCGGGGATCATGATGTTATCGCAATTGAGGGTTTCGATATGGATACCCCGGAAATGGCCGTTGGACAGTGGATCGAATTCGGTGCCGACGATTATCAGGAAACGGTTACTATTTCTGTAGTAGGAACCGAGAACAACCAGGGAACCGAGTGCTACTGGGTCCAGATCAGCACTCCCGACTTTGTTGGACAGGTGCTTGTTGATCCTGTAGGTATGAAAAATGCCATGGGTGATTACAAAGAGCAATTCGGTACTTTCGTGGCCGATCCTGCTGCATACATTCGTGAGAATATGTCCGATACAGGCGGTATGGCTGAAATGTTCGGCAACGAAGAGAATATGGGCACAGCAATCGAATTTATCAGTGCCATCAGGATGATAAAAATCGATCAGCAGGGAATGGTTATGGCCATCGACCTTGCCGGTGTCCCTGAATTCCTTGAGGAAATGATGGACGATCCAGCATTCCAGGAACAGTTTCAGCAGGGCTTCGCCCAGGGCTTCGACGCCGAGGGCGGACCGGAAGGCCTGAATGAGATGATGAACGAGCTTGATAGCATGGAGTTCGGAATGACCGAGACATCTGTTGATGTCGCGGGGAATACCCTTCAGGGCGTGGAATTTTCGATTGTGCATCCTGAAGGCGAGGCTGAAGTTATTATCTCATCCGAGCTTCCCCTTATTCCCCTTGCTTACGCTAAAGTATCCGGCGACGGAGAAACACATTTCGTAGAGGTAAAAGGATACGGTTTCAGCGGTGCCGAGAACCTTCTTCCCGGCGAACCCGCACAGACCATCCAGGCCATGATGTTCCTTCAGGGAATGCAGTCTCAGATGGGCGCCATGGGCGGCCAGGGCAGAGGCATGAACTAAAAGTAGAACATTTTCTTAATGATGCCCGGCCTTTGAGCCGGGCATTTTTATATCTTTCCCTTTCTTTCATGCTTACAATAGTTTATTTTCATTCAAATGGACCTTCTTGATAATACCAATGGAATAGAGCCGAAACCGCCCCTTGCCGATCTCCTCCGTCCCCGAAAACTGGAGGAGGTAGCGGGACAGGATCATCTGTTATCGAAAGACGCGCCTTTCAGAAAGGCCCTTACTCAGGGGGTTCTGGGGTCTTTCATACTATGGGGGCCGCCGGGGTCAGGCAAAACAACTCTTATACTGCTTGTTTCCGAATACACCGAACATAATTTTGTCCGATTCAGCGCTGTCACCGGCGGTGTCAAACAGGTAAGAGCCATAGTGGCTGACGCTTCAAGACTCAGGCGGATCGGAACAAAGACAATGCTCTTCGTAGATGAGATTCACAGGTTCAACAAAGCGCAGCAGGATGCTTTTCTTCCTCATGTGGAAAACGGCACAATAACTCTTGCGGGTGCCACTACGGAGAATCCTTCCTTTGAGATAATCGCCCCGCTTCTCAGCAGGTGTACGGTATACGTTCTCAAAAGGCTTGAGGAATCACACATAGTATCGATATTAAAAAGGACTGCCGATGATGAGGCATTCAGAGAAATGAATCCGGGGGGTGTTCAGGAAGGCGTACACAACATGATTGCCGCGGCAGCCGATGGGGACGGCAGACGGGCTCTTAATATTCTTGAACTCCTCGCGGGGATGGCCTCCGGGAAGAAAATAACGGTTAAAGGGACGGAGAAGGTGATTCTGTCTTCACCCTTGAGTTATGACAAATCGGGAGAAGAACACTACAACCTTATCAGCGCGCTTCATAAGTCACTTCGTTCCGGAGACGTAGACGCATCGCTGTATTGGCTCGCGAGGATGATAACTTCGGGTGAGAACCCTCTTTACATAGCACGAAGGATGATACGCTTTGCCACCGAAGACATCGGCCTTGCTGACCCGTCCGCGCTTACAGTCGCGATGAGGGCAACCGATTCCTGGAGATTCCTGGGTTCTCCCGAGGGAGATCTCGCGCTTGCGGAAGCAGCGTGTTACCTGGCCCTGGCACCCAAATCCAACTCCGTCTACACCGCCTGGAAAAAAGCGGTTTCATCGGTTGCGCAGAGCGGAAGTTTCCCGGTTCCCCTTCATCTTAGAAACGCGCCTACGGTACTTATGAAAAGGCTGGATTATGGACGTGGTTATCAGTATGCTCATTCACAGTCTGGTGGTATAGTAACCCACAGGAATTTTCCCGATGGAATGAAAGAAGAGGAGTACTACTTGCCCTCGGATTCCGGGCGGGAATCAGCAGTGAATACTAAACTGGCTGAATGGAAAAAACTGCGAGAAAACGCGAGGAAGGAAAGGAACGATACTTGAATTCTGAATCTTCAGCTGCTATTTATCGTATGAGAATGGTCCGCCAGGACCTTGCAGCTGCGGGGATTACCGATGAAAGCATTCTCAATGCCTTCATGAGAATACCAAGAGAGGAATTTGTACCCTCTGGCACAGAGCTTGCCAATGTTTACGGTGATTACCCATATCCCATTGGATTCGGGCAGACGATATCGCAGCCTTTTATTGTAGCTTTCATGATTCAAATGCTTGAGATCGAACCTGGAGACAGAATACTTGAGATAGGGACTGGCTCAGGTTACCAGACAGCCGTTCTTGCTTCCATGGGTATGGAAGTGGTTACGATTGAGCTTATACCGGACCTTGCTGTTGGTGCCAGGAAGGCTGTCGAAGCAGTTGTTCCGAATGCGGATATCAAGTTCATAGCCGCAGACGGATATTACGGATGGACTCCGGCCGCTCCGTACGATGGGATTATCGTATCCGCTGCCCCTGTCAGCATACCGTATGAACTTGAAGAACAGCTGAACCCGAACGGCGGCAGGCTGGTAATACCTGCGGGAGAATGGCAGCAGAGATTAATTTCCGTTACCAGAGACGGCAATGACTGGATTATGAAAGAATCACTTCCGGTTAGATTCGTGCCGCTGGTGAAACCGGGTAAATTCTGGAAGGGGAAGAGTGTTTAATATGGATAACAATAGACTGGGGTTAGTTGTTTTCACAGGAAGTGAAAGGGAAAAAATCTGTGAATCGATTCAGAACAGAATTCCATTATCATGTATAACTGCTGAAAAATTAGAGGAATTTGATGAGCCTGAAAAAATAATCTTCACTGTTTTTTGCCCGCGGGATAAGCATGAACTTGAGAGCATGAACCAGAAGGCGGGTGAATGGCTTCAATTTTCTGATCTTCTCTCAACTGTTATACTGCCATTCTCACCCGATTCCGTAACCGGATTTCCTCTTTTCCTTCAGGAAAGTGATTTCTCCTTTGAAGTACTGAGAAGGATAGTATGTTATGCTGGAATGTACGCCGGGGAAGCAGTGAACCTGAATCGTATACTCTGGGAGAGAGCTGGTTCTCTTCTTCCATTCTTTCTTCACAACATGAACAACATCCTTGCGAGGATAATGGGGAACGTTGAACTGGCCGAATTTCACAGCAGTCGGGCCGACAAGGTGAAGGAAAAACTATCCATCGCGCTTGAAGGCACTGAGGAAATGAGGAATTTCCTGGAAAGACTGGCTATATTCTCCACAACGGACGATGACAAAAGTGAATGGACCATAGGAAACGAGGCGGACATACTTGAGCTCGGCCAGATGTCCAGCGGAACATCTGTTGAATTTTCGTACGAAGAAAAGAGCGGAATGCCCCGGAATCTTCCTGTCAGTAAGAACCTGATGAACCTTCTCACCGGGCTCATAGTCGCGTCAGCCACGATTTCTGTTAACGGTGTTGGATTCATAGAGATGTTTGCCGCCCCGAGGGGGGGAGCGGTAGAATTCAGAATAAAATGGACCTCCTCCTCCTCGAAGGGTTCGGGAGTCTGTCCAGTCAAAATGGATTCCGCTGCTGACCTGCTCACCAAGGTTGTACTGATGGCTTTTCATGCAGGGATGTCATTCAAGCTGAACAGCTGGAACAGTGAAAGCGGATCAGCTTCCCTTCTTATTTCTGTCAGTCATGAGGATATCTGACGTGGCGACAGGCATGCAGGATACTTCGAGGTCCCGCGCTTCATCGTCTGATGCGGTACTCGAACTGTTCCAGCGAGAACCCTCGTCCAGGCTAACTTTTCAGCAGATCGCAGAAAGATTGAAAGGGACCCACCCTGACCTCTCGGGAGCTGTGGAGCAGCTCGTTGAAAAAGGGCAGCTGTGGCCTGCTGGGGGTAAAAAGTACGCGCTTCCATCGGAACTTGGGATATCGGGTGGAACCATCGTCAAGCGTGCTGACGGCAGTGGTTTCGTTAAGACCGACGGGGAGCGGATAGAGATAGATCCCCGCAATGCTGCCGGTTCGCTTGATGGCGATTCAGTCATGGTCAGAAAGCTTGAACAGATTCCGGGAGAGGATCGATACAGGGGAAAGGTCGAGGTTATCCTGAAACGCCACAGGCAGGGGATAAGCGGGGTAGCAAGGAAGAAAGGAAAAGGATGGGTGATCGATCCAGTCAATCCGGTTCTTCCCAGAAATGTACCGCTTAGAATAGATTCAGCGAAGGATATATCGCAGGGAAGGCTTGTCTTCGCGAAGCTGGATTATTCGGGACGGAAACTCGAAGCCGATCTGAAGAAGGATCTGGGCAGCCCCGCTTCTCCGGGCTCGTTGATAGATTCGGTAGTGCTTGACAATGGTATTCCCGATAAATTCCACGAAAGTACACTGATCAGGGCTGAAGAACTGGCTTCCCAGCCCTGGTCTATGGAAGGAAGGGAGGATTTCCGGGATCTTCCAACCATCACTATAGATCCTGTGGATGCCAGGGATTTTGATGATGCTGTTTCGATAGTGATCAAGGACGATATCAGGATCCTGTACGTTCATATAGCTGATGTTGCTCATTATGTAACCCCCGGCAGTCAGCTGGATAACGAAGCTCAGCGCAGGGGGACAAGTGTATATCTTCCTGACAGAGTATTGCCCATGCTTCCACAGGTGCTCTCCAACGGTGCATGCAGCCTGAAACCTGATGAGGAAAGACCTGCCAGAACGGTAGTGATGAAATTCGATTCGTCCGGTGAACGTCAGGATTTCACGATTGTTCCCTCCGTAATACGTTCAACGAGAAGAATGACCTACGAAGAGGCTCTGGAGTATCTTGAGGACAAAGGGTCAGACAGCGAACTCCAGCAGCTTTTCAACTCCATGGGGGCGCTTTCCGCGGATCTTGATAGAATTCGCGATGGGAGGGGCGCTCTTGATCTGGGGAGCAGAGAATATCGGACTGTGTTCGGAGAGGACGGCTGGCCTGATGGTTTTAAAGCGGTGCCTTCCGACAGGGCGCACAGGCTGATCGAGAATTTCATGGTGGAAGCCAACAGAGCTGTTGCGGATCACTGCATGTGGTCAGGGTTGCCCGTTCTTTTCAGAGTACACGATGACCCTGTCTCCATATCCGAGGAGCGTCTTGCCCGACAGTTTGATAAGCTGGACATTTCGCTTCCCGGAGGAAAGATACACAGCCCCGCGGTACTGAAGAAGATACTTGACAGCCTGAGGGATTCACCCCTGCACGACCTTGTCATTGAGTATATCCTCAGATCGATGCAGAAAGCTGTTTATCTGCCGTCGAATACGGGACATTTCGGATTAGCGCTTAGAAGCTATCTGCACTTCACAAGCCCAATCCGCCGTTATCCAGACCTGATTGTTCATCAGGTTTTGGCCATGCTGGAAAGGGGTGAAATCCCGGCTCAGGATTCCGACCTTGCAGGGCTCGCTGAGGTATGCAATGCAAATGAGGATAACGCTGAGAGCGCGGAGAGAGAAGCCGAAGAACTTATGGCTCTGCTTTTTCTTTCAAGAAATATTGGTAAGGTTTTCAATGGAGTAGTCACCGGTATTAAGAGCTTTGGTGTTTTTGTAAGGCTTGAGGGGGTGCCGGTTGAGGGGCTGGCCCATAGAAGCGATATCATTCGCGCTGGAATTCCTTTTACCGAGTCAGGGGGACCCTATCATGAGGGTTCACTTCTCAGGATTGAGGTTCTATCGGTTGATACTATGGAAAGAAAGCTGTCATTGAAACCGGTCAGGGAATAGATTAACTATGAAACAGACAGTTGACTACGGAGAACTGGCAGATTCGATTGAGAACTGGATAAAACTGATCGTATCGGAAGCATCGGCAACAGGTGTGGTTGTAGGATTGAGCGGAGGCCTTGACTCCGCGGTTTCAGCTGCACTGTGTGCCGAAGCTCTGGGAAATGAGAATATCCTCGGATTGATGATGCCGTGCGGAAGCATTCAGTCGGATACGGATGACGGCGTAAGGATTGCAGAGCACCTGAGAATCAAATACAAGGTTCTTGACCTGTCACCTGTTCTTCAATCTTTCATTGAAGCCGGTCGGCTTGATGATACGTCTGTAATGAATCTGGCGAATATCAAATCGCGTCTCAGGATGGCAATGCTATACGCTTATTCACCGGGAAGGCTTGTTCTGGGAACCAGTAACTATTCTGAGATACTTGTGGGTTACTGGACGAAGTGGGGGGACGGAGCGTCCGATTTTCTCCCAATCAGCAGATTGTACAAGGACGAAGTAAGAGAACTTGCCGCGACACTCGGGCTGCCACGCTGGGTTATCAACAGAATTCCGTCTGCCGGACTCTGGCCCGGTCAGAGCGATGAGGAGGAAATGGAAATTACGTATCGGGAAATCAAGGCATATTTCCAGAATGGTGATATCTCAGTGTCAGCAATCGCAAGGATTGATAAGATGATTGAATCTTCGGAACATAAAAGGAATCCAACGGTATATTTCGATGCAAGAAAATGGATGGAGGAGTATGGCTGACAGAATTAAAACCGCTCTGATCAGTGCCTGGAACAAGAAAGGGCTGGATGAGCTGGCAACCGGGCTTTCCGATATGGGATGGAAGATATACGCATCCGGAGGAACCGCAGATCATATCATAAAGAGCGGAACAGATGTGATTCCCACCGAGGAAATCACAGGTATCAGCTCATTACTGGGTGGAAGAGTGAAGACCCTTCATCCCGAACTCCACGCCGCTATCCTTGCAGAAGGAGAAAGCAGGGAAGACAGGATAAGTGAAGGAAAACCTGTGTTTGACCTGGTGGCTGTCGATTTCTATCCTTTTGAAAAAACAGACGGAATGGAAGCGGATGATCCGGAACTTGTTGAATTCATCGACATCGGCGGCCCCACTATGGTTCGCGGTGCCGCCAAGAACTGGCGGCATATCATCTCAGCTGCCGGATGTGACATATTCCCAACAGTACTTGAAGCAATTTCAAACGAACATGACGATGAAGCGTTCAGACGCATGATGGCATCGAGAACTTTCGATATTACCTCGCGTTACGATCTTGATATTTCGCTTAGTCTTGAGCGGGGCTTTGTTCCCGAACTCAGGTACGGAGAGAACCCGCATCAACCGGCTGTGGTGCATTTTCCATGGCCCAGAAATGGTTTTGGAAATGTGGAGATCCTGGGCGGAAAAGCCATGAGTTACAACAATTATCTGGATGCCACAGCTGCATGGGATCTAGCGGTTGAAATGCCGGAGGATTCCATTTCCGCCGTTCTTATGAAACACGGCAATCCCTGCGGTGCTGGAAGGGGAAAGACTGCCGGGGAAGCCTTCGATAACGCATTCAGAGCTGACAGTATTTCACCGTACGGCGGGATACTTGCCCTGAACTGCAACGTGGACATTCCGCTCGTTGCCAGGCTTAAAGGGGTATTCCTGGAAATTGTGATGGCTCCCTCCTTCGATGAAGATGCTCTGCTGAGGCTTCAGAAAAGGAAAAAGTTGAGAATTCTGAAAATGCCGGAGGGTGTGAAGCCTGGAAGACAGGTCAGAAGTATTCTGGGAGGACTGCTTTTTCAGGAGCCGGACGCTGTGTCCGGACTTGAAAGAATCGATGTAGTCTCCGAACGGAAACCGTCGGAGCAGGAACTTGCTGCCATGGATATTCTCTGGCGGGTTTGCAGGTCAGTCAAAAGCAACGCCATCGTTGTTGGTGACAGTATGGGTGCACTTGGTGTGGGAGCAGGCCAGATGAGCAGGATAGAAAGCCTTGACCTTGCCATCAGAAGGGCAAAGAGGGAAGGGCACTCGCTTGAGGGGGCGGTACTGGCTTCAGACGGGTTATTCCCCTTCAGAGACGGGCCTGACCGGGCTGCCGAAGAGGGGATAGGTGCCATTGTACAGCCTGGAGGATCCATCCGTGATCAGGAAGTTATCGACGCCGTGAATGAGCACGGCATGGCGATGGTCTTTACGGGAACACGACATTTCAGACACTAGACTGGATGACGATGATTAAATCTCTTCTATTGCTTTTGACTGTATCATTGCCCCTGGCATCAGCATCTCTTCACCGCGCGGATTCGCTGATTCTCGCTGGATGCAATGAACTGGCGGTTTCGGAACTCCTTTCGATGCTGAGGGAAGATAATGAACACGAAAATGTCATTCTCTACAGAATTGCCGGCCTTTACCATGGAGTTGGAATGGAGGATGAGTGCATCCTTCTTCTGGACAGCATACAGCACGAGACCGGAGAGGATCTTTACGGATGGAAGATTTCCCTTCTGTGTCTGTCCAGGAGGTCTTCCGAGGCTTTATCCCTTGTGCCTTCCAACGACATACTGCTTCTATTATGGCTCCAGAGCGAATCGGGTGAAGGGCTTTCATCATGCATTCTTCCAGAACCTGACTGTATTGCCGAAAGGGCTGTAAGGGCGATGATCTGTCCAGATGGCCGCATGACCAAAGGGCAGATCGATCAGAGTGTTACAGATGCCGCCCTTGTGGGTTTTCTTGGAGATGAAGTTATAGAAGAGCTGGAGCTGACGCTGGAAACCGGCGGTTCCTGGTGGGATGAAACCGCTTTAAAACTTGAATCGGTTTACGAGAGCAGCAGGCTGGATCTGCTTCTTGCAGCCAGGGATATTCACCTGGCCAGGGGTTCCTCGGAAACCTGGGAGTACCGCCTAGAGCTTGGCAGGGAGATATCGGTATCGGCCGCTCTTTTTCTTTTGCGAACTGATCCCGGGAAATGGGCAAGATCCTGGATTATTATGGATATACTTGCTAAGAATGGACGTACCGCTTTAGCGGATAGCATTGCCATGGCATCGGGCGACATCTCTTTCGCCAGCGGGGTATCGATGGCGATTCTGAGGGAAACGGCATTGTACGGAGAACTCCTTGCTCTTTGTGATTCCATCCCATCGGGTATGCCTGATACTCTAAGAGCAAGGGCTGGTCTCTTCCGAGCCAGGGCGCTTAGAGCTCTTCAGCGGCCAGCCGGAGTGTACTACGAAAGTTACCATGTGTTTGCCGCTTCGTACCCCTGGCATGACAGAGCGTCGGAAGCTGCCTATCTGGCAGCGAAATACTACGATTCTGAAAGGAACTGGCCGGCTGCGGCCGATGCCTATATGACAGCGCTGTCTTCCGGAGATTTCGGCGGAGCCAGAGCTCACTGGCGGGGAGGATTCTGTCATTATATGTGCGGAAGCGGAAATATAGGTGATTCAATCTGGACGGAAGGTATAGAGAAATACCCATTCTCAGCCTGGTGCGATGAAATGTTATTCTGGAGGGCCAGATACGCAAGTAGAACCGGTGATAGCGGGAGGGAGAATGCACTTCTCCGCGAGACCGCAGAAAGGTTCCCCTGGGAATTTTACGGACTTCTTGCCGCTGCGAGAACTGGTTCACGTTGTCTGAACATCGAAACTTCGCAGATCGGTCTGCTCGATAACTATGTAACTGCGGAAGCCGTTGATATGATGTCCCGCGGGTACGGTTCGATGGCTTCTGAAATGTTATACGAAACAGAGTTCTGTGATGCGGGAACCAGAGGCGCAGCCCTTTCACTTATGGGTGAGTACCGGAAGTCACTGGCTTTACTTCGCGAATGGGATTTTCAGCTAAGAGACGGGAACCTCGGGACGCTTCCGGACAGTATTCTGTGTTTCTACTTCCCCGCGCCTTACAGTGAGTTAACCTCGAGTACGGTAGATGGAATGGATATTTCACCTGAGATCGTAACAGCACTGATGCGCCAGGAAAGCTATTTCAACAGGTGGGCAAGGTCATGGGTGGGAGCATCAGGCTTGATCCAGCTTATGCCCGGCACCGCGGGCGATATAGCAAGATGGTACGGCTTACCGGTACTGTCAGGATCCGATTTTTTCGTTCCTGAGAAATCCATACAGTACGGGTCTCTATACCTTGCCAGGCAATATTCGGCGTTTAACGGATCATTGGTTCTTGCTCTTGCCGCCTACAATGCGGGCCCTGGAAACGCTTCAAAATGGATGGAGGAGTTTCCCCTTGAGGAGGGTGATCCTGAACTTTTCATAGAGCAGATTCCGCTGACAGAGACCAGGGGTTACGTGAAGCATGTAATGGCTAATTCGTGGATTTATTTGGGGCTTTTCAATTGAAACCACTTCTGTATTCCTCAGCAGTAATTCTGACAGTGCTGTCCTGCAACCGTGTTCACGAAGAAGAGATGCCCATTCCAGAACCGGTGGAGGAAATCAGAAAGTGTGTTTTTTCGAATGTGGATTCTCTCTACCTGGCAGGTGAGTTCCACACCGTGCGTGATTCTCTTCTGTTCGTGCTGAGCGCGGATTCATCGCTTCAGGATGAGGTTCTGTTCAGAATGCTGGGGTTGTACCATGGCAGGGCGATGGAGAATGAGTTCGTAAACCTTCTTGACAGCCTCGAACTGGAGGGTTTCGGCCCTCTTACGGGATGGAAGGTATCAGCTCTGGATCTTGCCGGAACTCCGGAGATCGCTATTGCATATGTATCTTCCGAACAATCAACGTTATACAGATGGCTGTCATGGGAAATAGATTCCGTGAAGACCAGGATTCATATTCCGGATATTTCAGGCCCATGCGACGCTTTCGTTATGGCGCATACCGCCGAGCCGGGCAGCCTTTCTCCGACTCAACTGTATTATCTCGCTGAGTACGAACTTCTATTCCCATCGGTGAGGGATGTTCTGTTGAGAGAACTTGAGGCATCCTCGGATACAGCGGGTCCCTGGCTGAATGAAATACTCGATTCGATTTCGCATACGGCTGGAAGCGCGCTTCTGCTCCTGGAAATGCAGGCTATGGCTGATTACGGTTCTCTCAGGTTCTGGGAAGATGCTTTGGAGGCCAGCTGCGAAGCCTGTTCTATTGCTGTGGAGGAAATTCTGCAGCGTTATCCCGGAGAATACAGTCCCCGATGGGATATCGTTGACTGTCTTTTAAAATCCGATGATATTGATCTCGCAATAGAGTATTCCAGCAGAGGAGACTCGTGGCACAGGGCAGGTACAAATATGGCTGTTCTATTAAAAGGGGAGATGTTCGATGAGCTGTTTCAACTCGTCGACACTGTAAGCGATGGAGCTCCAGATTCAGTCAGGGCAAGGGCCGCTCTTTTTAGAGCCCACGCGTTGAAAGATTCCGACAACCGTGGAAGAGATTATTACCCGGCCTATCTGGAATTCTCTGTCAGATTCCCGGAGCATCCGCAGGCAAGGGAAGCTGCTTACAACGCTGGTAAATACTACGACTGTGAGCAGGAGTGGAACAATGCTGCCGAAGCTTATTTAACTTCACTTAGAACTTCAGGTTCATGGGAAGGCGACGAAAGGGCTCACTGGCGTGGAGGGTTTTCCCTCTACATGTCAGAGAGGTTTATCGAGGCAGACTCACTCTGGACCCATGCGTGCGAACAATGGCCCGCCGGTTACTGGAGAGATGAGATGCTTTTCTGGAGAGCCAGGCTGGCCGGTGAACTCGGAAGAGAAGACCGAAGAGATTCACTTCTTCATGTGGTTGCGGAGGAGCATCCCTGGGAGTTCTACGGAATACTGGCCACGGACAGGCTTGGAATCCGAAGAAGTAACGGGTTCCCAGTGCCAGAGATTGATATGATTGCGGACGACGCATGTTCGCTGGCCGTTGAAATGACAATCGCTGGATTCGGGGTTCCAGCGGTGGAGATGCTCTCGCAGGGCTCATTCGGTTCTCCTTCCGCAAGGGTGGCAGCACTGTCACTTATGGGGCGTCACGGATCTGTACTAAGAACGATCCGTGCCCTTGATACGGACCTGAGGGAATCATCGAACGTAATGCTTCCGGATTCTCTTCTGTGCTTTTACTTTCCATCGCCTTACAGGCAGCTTGCGATAGCGGCGACAGATTCCCTTACTCTCAAAGCGGATGTGTTGCAGGGAATAATGAGGGAAGAGAGTTACTTCGACCGCATGGTGGTTTCAAGAGCGGGAGCCAGGGGAGTGGTTCAGCTTATGCCCGGTACAGCCTACGATGTTGCCCGATGGTATGGCCTTCCGTATCTTGAAGATGACGATTTCTTCAATCCCGCTGCATCACTTCCGTACGGGGCACTGTACATAAACAGGCAGCTGGAAAATTTCAGTGGTGAAAATCCTTTGTTCCTCGCGGCCTACAATGCAGGCCCGGGTAACGCGACAAGATGGGTGGATATGCATGGATGGAATCCTGTTGATCCTGAACTGTATATTGAACAGATAACCTACAGAGAAACCAGAATGTATGTTAAGAAGGTTCAAAGGTCTGCCTGGATATACGAAAGGCGATGAATATGATACTTGCGCTATTGATGATCGTTACAGGTTACTTTGTTGAGCCAAATGTCCCAACTACACTTGTATATCCGCCATTCGGGCATTGCATGGGTATTTACAGAGCAGGAACCGAACAGCTTTCGATGCTTCTTGGAGGGCTGGTGAGATTCGATAATCCCCAGGGGATGGCGTGTGTAAAACTTGAGGAATGGGATGAACCCGGTACTTCCGACGATGACGAACTTGCCGTATACGGAGTGAATTCAGGCAGCGGCCACATTATTTACAACGCGAGTATGTATACCCTGGGTTTGTACGGTGAAAACGGATCGGGATCGGGCGGACTGCTTCAGCCTCACGGTATTGCCGCTGATCCCTCGGGCCTTGTTCTTGTCGCCGATACAGGCAACCGGAGAATTGTGATTCTAAGGCGGAACGGTTCCAGGCTTGTTCCGGATGGGCAGCTCTACGGTGATTTTCAGGAACCATGGGATGTAGCGTTGGACGGAGCAGGAGGAATTTATGTTACCGATCGTGCGGCGGACAGGCTTTATATTTTCAGTTCACTTTCCGATACGCTGCCTGAGATAATTGAAATTGACTCCCCAACGGGAGTGGATGCTGTGCGTGATGAGACGTGGTTTCATAATGATGAAAAATTCGTAATTGTTATTACCGAGGATGCTTCTTCCATAGTTAAGCTGGCGCAGGGCGAAATCCTCGCAGAGGCTGACCTTGCCGACTGCGGTGGGTTACATTTCAACTATCCCGCCATCGATTTCTGGGGCAACGTCTGGGTTACCGACAGCATTTCATGTTCCATACACAAATTCACAGACAATATTGATTACCTTTGCAGCTTCGGATCTGAAGGTTCCGGTGACAGAGAATTCTGTTTTCCCACTGGATTGGCCATCTGGAAACGTTATGGACAGGTTTTCGCTGCTGAGGGAGAAGGGGCCAGATACTTCTGGATTGGTGCTGATATCATCAATCCGGAAATAGAGCCCACAGGACGGGGGCTTCAGGTTAACGGTACTCTTACAGAACCCGCGCGGGTGGATGCCATGATCTACGATGGCGACGGAGAACCTGTTTACCGACTTGCCGAAGGCAGGTATCCCGCAGGGGAGTTTCATGTAGGGTGGGAAGGAACCACAAGTAGAGGTATTCCCGTTCCAGGAGGAAATTACGATCTGGAACTTGTTCTGCATCCCTTGTATTCCAGCAAAGGCTATTTCAGTAAAACATTTACAGAAGAGTTTACCATCGATTCGCATGATATTGAACTGCGCTAGGGAGGTGTAACTGCTGAAATACGCATTTCTGGTTATTCTTCTATTGCTTTCCGCATTTTTCAGTGGCTGTGAAACCGCCTGTTTCAGCCTTGACAGGCTTCAGAGAAGAAGGCTTCGGAGAACAGAATCGGGACGAAGGGTTCTCTATCTTCTTTCAAGCCCGGAGAAACTGCTGTCCGCGATTCTCTTCGGTAATACGGTTGTGAATATTACCACTTCGGCCATTGCGGCAACCATC
>JAIORS010000009.1 GCA_021108005.1 Candidatus Aegiribacteria sp. | reverse complement strand
GTTACAGGTGATAACAGTGCGGTGGGAAGGTGCGTAGTACTGAACAGATAATACCAGACAGGAATATCTGTGCTCCCTGTCCGAAAACCTGAGCATAGGAGTATCAGGAGGGGTGAGTTAACAAGACCGCTCACAATTGCTCAGAAGGAGTATCTTGAAGCTCTGGATCTGAACGAAAAACAGCTTGTAATGTATGAATGTGAGGGGAATGACAACGGATACGGTTAGTATTACTGAAGATAGATATTCAAAACACTTTAAAAAGGATCCCTCTGCGGGACCGTATACTCTCAGGAAAGCAGAATGCATCCTGGAATGAGAATGGTAGTTGAATGAAGACAGTTGGGGGAGAAAAACGAAGAACCAGATAATTCCCACAAATCACTCTTCAGGGGTGGGGAATGTGAGTTCTATATATTCACCTGAAAAAATTATCTGAGGGTTATCTCCAGTGTTTGTCAGGGCAATACCACCATCCTTGTGGATGCACTTCTGTCTCCTGCTTCAATATGTACGAAGTAAAGACCAGCGGGGACAGATCTGCCTTGATCGTTAGTACAGTTCCAGGTCACTGATCTATTACCATTTTGTGAAGCGTTCTTGATAGATGCTACCAGCCTGCCTGAGCAGTCATAAACAGCAAGGTCAGCCTGAACCTCGATTCCCAGGATGAAATCTATTGATACCATTTGAGTGCAGGGATTTGGAGTGCAGGTTATGGATATGACTCCAACTGGATCTGGTGAAGTTATACCAGTCTCTGATGCAAGTCTTTCGTATACGATAACGTCATCTATGTAAGAACCAGGCCGGTTCTCGGTGGAATTGGAGCTTAATCGGAATCTGAATTGCACGGTGTTTCCTGTGAACCGTTGGATGTCTAATACCACATGGGACCAACCTCCCACATCAGGTATCTCTGGATCATCGTTGATACCAGCCATGGCTGAGCAGATCGGTTCAAATAGGGAGCCTTCTGTAGTGATCTCCACCCATATCCTGTCAACAGGATCATAATCGTTGAATTCCTCAATCCAGTTCCAGATCCAGAAATCCAGAAACGCTGAGGAGTTATCAGAAAGCTCTATCGGTGGAGAAAGGAGCCAGTTGTCCGCATTGCTCTCGTAGTCGCTGTCAAGGTCGGTTCCCCAGCACATGGAGCCTGAGTGGGATTGCGATGGACCGTACTGTGGTGTCCCTAGCTCCCATTCATCCAGTGTCCCGCCGTGTGTCCAACCGCCTGAGCCGGACTCGAAATCGTCCTGGAAAACTGTTACAATCTGGGGTGTGCCGATGGACTGGTACAGACCAAGAGCATTTTCCATGTGTTGTATATACCCGGAAAAATCATTTGCAAGAAAGCAATCCCTGGCATTCTGCTGCTGGTTGTATGCCAGCTCTCTCAGCTGTTCCCCGGAGGTGGAGAGGGGCAAACTCCATATATCTACGTAGAGCTGAAAGACATCCTCGGTAAGAATTCTGGCATAAAGCGCTATATTGTCTGATACAGCCACGGATTTCTCGAATCTCGCGGAATGCGCCCCTCCCCAATTGGGCTGATCCCTCAGGAGGGTGGGATCAGAGGTGTGCCAGGCCGCTTCACATCCCCGAAGGAACCCGGATTGCATACCATTGTCACAACCTCCCAAAATGTAGGATGTGGATGCAGATGGAGCGATGGATCCATTCGTACCCAACCGTAATTCGGCACATAGTAGTCGATAGCCCAGTGTTGATCGTAAGCTGATTCCGAAAGGATAGTGTTCATCAGTGTTCTGGCTGGAACGTTGTTGGCTCTAAAAAGTGCTGCGGCTGCATGTGCACGCCCGGTACAGCTGTTCCCCCAGAGCAGTGCGTAGACTGCGTCGAATGCTGTAGGATAATGCGGAAATTCGTATGGTATCGCATGGCAGTAACTGTATATAGAATCGGCAAGAGTGATAAGGTTATTGGTTGTGCCCAGCACCTCTGAAGCCACAGCCTGTACCACAGGGGACTCAATCTGTGCGCAGTCAGTAGGTTGGAGCCATTTCGTCACAGAATCCGGAAGCTGTCCGGGGTCGGGGATAGGAACAAACGACGGAATGTCACCCCAGTTTTTGTCCAGCACAAGCACCGAGGCCTTCCAAGTGATCTGGCAGGGTCGGCCCTGGGTAACGGTGGCGGCGACCACTAGATTAGGAGGAATCAGTCTGACGAACCTGTAATCCACCAGGAACATTCCTTCCACCTCAAGAAATATCGGTACCTGGTACTCGTAAGGAACTGGAATGTGAAAGTAGATCTCGTACAGGGGGTTGGCGGCAACACCTTCCACATACAACTCTCCCTGGCTGGTGATCAGGCTCACATAGGTTGTCAAACCCTCTTCAGATAAGGTAATGAAACCAGAGCTGATGATAATAAGTAGTACTCCAAATAATTGCATATCACATTTCCGTTAAATACTAGGAAAGTTCAATACTAGGGAAGTGGATTTTCCACAATCCTATTACACACACCTAAAACAGCTCATCCATACGTAGATGTTACCTTTTTCTGCCTTAAACTGACCATACTACCCGAAACACTACCTGTCAAACATGCCTTCCCGCAGATTTTCACTGATTTTCACTTGAAGCACTACATCATGATGCACTACTCCTTTAAAAGCCAGATCGCTGAAACTTATCCAATTTCTATCTCAGGCACATCATCCTGCCATGGAGTGTAATCCGCGATGGGTTCACATACCATTTCCAGAGGCTCTGGAGGGGGTCTTGGGTCTTCCCAGAGATCAAGATGTTTCAGAATACGCCTGAAGACCAGCAAAGAACTTTTGAATCCACTTGATATCTGCGGTGTTTATTTCAGGCATGGGGTAGCAATTGCCTTCCCTGTCCCAGCATGTGTCAGTAATCAGCGCATGGACATGGGGGTTAGCAATAGAGAGAGTACCCTCAGGTTGATAGGATCAATCTGGCAGGATGTACATGAAAAATGGATTACCGGAAGGCGCTACTTGAACATGGAAGTCTTGCAGGTATGGGAAGAAGAACAGGAAATGAACGAAGCTGAAACAATCTCAATGGAGTGCTAGATGAAAGTCACAGAAAATTCGGGACTTGATCAACTAGTGCGGAATAAAGGAAGATTCTGGCAACTCCAGAATACACTAAATTAGTAACACTTCGAGTTTCACAACATACGAGGATACATACGAGCCTTGGGA
>JAIORS010000008.1 GCA_021108005.1 Candidatus Aegiribacteria sp. | reverse complement strand
GACTATATGTAGCTGTGACCAGCCGTGAGATGGCGAACATGAAAGCACTATTTGAAGAGCTGGCAGGTCTCCCGGTCGGGCTTAAAGTCGGCCTTGAGCTTTTTGTGAAGGAGGGGCCGTCTCTCCTTGAGGAAATCAGGGAAGCCGGTTTTCCGATGTTTCTTGACCTCAAGTTTCATGACATACCCTTTACAGTCGCTGGCGCGGTAAGATCCGCATGCTGCTACGAGCCAGAACTTATTAATATCCACGCTTCCGGTGGATTCGAAATGATGAAAGCGGCTGCCGATGCCGTAGAAGGTAAAACAAGAATACTCGCGGTAACAGTTCTGACAAGTCTATCGCCTGAAGATCTTTGTTTTCTCGGTTTCGAAGGAGAACCTGCGGATCTTGTTGAAAAGATGGCAGTGTCAGCGAAGAGAGCCGGTATTCACGGTGTTGTATGCTCTCCCCTTGAAGCCGCCATAGTAAGGGAGGCGACAGGTCCGGATTTCCTGATTGTAACGCCGGGCGTAAGACCTTCGGGAGCATCGAAGGATGACCAGAAACGGACGGCAACTCCTTTTAACGCAATCATGGCTGGCGCAACCTCTCTTGTTGTGGGCAGACCGATTACACAGGCTGATAATCCTCGCGGAGCAGCCGAATCAATCCTCGATGAAATCTCACAGGCTCTGCACAATCGGTAAAAGTTGAGCCGAAGGAACGGGCTGCTCAGGGCAGGGATACTGGCCGCTTCAGCAATTTCAGCAAGCCTGTTCATACTCTTCGGAATTGACGCAATCGCTTCGCTGCCAGTTCATTCAGCTCTAAAACAAATCGATTCATCCGTCTCAATTGGTGATTTCAGTATTACGTCAGGCGTGCTTCTGCTTGAGGACATCAGATTTCCCGAAAAGGATTTTTTCGTACGGAGAGCAGTGATATACTGGAGTGGCAGCCCATTTAATCCCCGCGTTGACAGTATTCTGGTGCATGGTGGAAACTGGAGAATTGGCCGAAGCAGCGGCACGGATGTGAACCCTTCCAGCCGAAGGGACATTCCCCCGGGAAGGTTCGACAACTTCGAAGTAGTAAGCAGCAGCGATACGGCAGTTATATCGGGTTCTTTCTCCGGTGGACTTTCTGGAGATTCGCTGCAGCTGATGGTGGAGACCAGCTGGGGAATGGGCAGGGGAAAAGTGTTCATCGGTTCACAAAAGGACAGTATTCATGTTAACTGGTTCCGTTGCGACAGGCTTCCCGCAGGTCTTATAAACGTGCCTGAAATGCTCCGGGATTTGGTGTTTGAAGGTTGCGTATCTGCTTCCAGAAGCGATCATCTATCCGCAGAAGGGCTGATAACCGAAGTTGATGGCGAATCGGCGGAGGTGTATTTTGAGCTTAACGATTCTTCGGGTTCGCTGGAAATATGTCTCTCCACCGATCTTTCAAACGTCAGAGATGTCCTTGTTGCCCAGTCCGCTGCTCTTCTGGGTGATATTTACATCGATTTTGATCCTGCAGGATACTTCACTATGGAATTCACGGATTTCGATACTATTGGAGTATCCGTTAATGCCATGCTTGATTCCATCAGGATGTTTTCACCAGGCTTGGCTGATGATACGGTGAATACCGCTGCGGCGCTGAGATTCGAAGGGATGGTGTGTGTCAGCTCATGGGATGTGCGTATCGATTCGGGTACTGTTGTTTTCGGAAACCAGCAGGTGAATTTCGAATTGAATGGCAGCTTCGATGAATACCCCAGACTTTCGCTTCGACTCTGGAGCGAATCCCTTTCCGGTGAGGATATCACATCATCGGTTCCATCTGAACTCCTCGGCAGCCTGGAAGGACTTGAGCTGGGAGGAGAGGCTTCATTTGATGTTCTCGTAGTGCTTGACTGGGAAACTCCCGACAGTTCTGATTTTCAGGCTATTGTGGATGTATCGGATCTTAGTGTCCAGGCCAGCCCAATCTCCATAGGTCAGCTCAGAAACAGGGGGTCCTGCCTTATGCGTGACAGCTGGGGCAACCGAAGGAGAATATATCTTGATACACTTGAGAATCAAGAATTTGTGCTTTTCGACTCACTTCATCCATCCTTTGAGGGGTTGCTCAGGTGTGCTGAAGATGCCACTTTTCGTTCCCATAGTGGTTTTTGCCTTTATCACATCAGGAATTCAATTCGGGCGAACATGAAAAGCGGTAAGTTTACCAGGGGAGGCTCTACGATAACCATGCAGCTTGCCCGGAACCTATTCCTTGGCAGGGAGAAGACCTTCGCGAGGAAAATGCAGGAGGTATTTCTGACCTGGAGGCTTGAAGTGTATCTTTCCAAGAACAGGATGATCGAAATCTACGCTAACATTGTTGAACTGGGACCGGATGTGTTCGGTTTCCAGGAGGCTGCCAGATACTATTTCAGCAGGGATTTTCGGGAACTCTCAACAAGGCAGGTAGCCTACCTGGTCTCAATACTGCCGGGTCCGTCCCTTTACTACAGGTATTTCAGAAACAACAGCGTGCCGCTATGCTGGGAAAACTACCTGGACAGACTGATAAACATCTCGGAAAACAGAGGCTGGATCGATCCGGACTCAGCCACCAGGGCCCTGGCAGATTCCATAATGTTCAGAGGAATTTAGGGTCAAATCTTTACTCTTGACACATTAGGGCAGATTGCGAGCATTGGGGTCAAATCTTTCCTCTTGACACATTAGGGCAGATTGCTCCTTTCAGATAGTTTTTCATCAATTGATCCCCTGATAAAGATGTTTCATCCGGCTATGTTTCCGATTGATGGTGCTATTTGTCAAGAGTAAAGATTTGACCCTAAATTCCTGGTGCTATTTGTCAAGAGTAAAGATTTGACCCCAATGCTCTTGGTTTTCAATGCTGGTGAGAGATGCATATTGGGAGTATTATTGCTAGTATACGTTTAGGTGTATTTACAACTCGATAACAGGGGGTTGATATGGGCGAAGTTAAGGCTGTTGAACTCAGACATGATGGAAAAACCTACAGGGCAGGCAGCAGAGAGATATTTTTCAGATGGGCACGGGAACACAGAATTTCAATCGATGACAGTTACAGGATAGCTGGAACGGAGAGATGGATACCCGTATCCGCCAACAATGAGCTTAACATTCTGCTTGATCCGGAAAACTGGTGGAAGATCAAGATGGGTGGAAAAACCTACGTTGCATCCGACTGGGATTCCATTGTTCAATGGGCGAAGGATGGCAGGCTATCCGTCGATGTTCAGATCGAAGGCCCTAAAACGCCACCCGGTGGAATACTGGGCAAGGCTTCTCCGGAACTCTCACCCTATCTGCGGGAATGGGTGCCCGATGACCCCAAGAAAAAGCCGTTAAGGGTTCGTTTTGACGGCAGAACTTTTATTCCGGGTGACATGAATAACCTTAAAAAATGGATTCAGGAATCAAGAGTTCCAATGGAGGCCTATGTTTCAATTCAGGGCGAAGACTGGCAACTGGTGACGGAGTGCGGGTATTTTGAAAAGGAACTGTGGCCCACAGAAGCCTCTCTGGTGGCGGAAAAACCACCTTCAAAAGCTGCGGGAACTGAACCGCCAATAACTGATGACGTGTCGGAGCCTCCAGAGACTGACAGTCCCGAACGGAGAGAAGAAGCCGAAGCTAAGGATACGGTAGAAACCGTTGATGACACCACCGGTATCGAACAGAAAAAGCCATTTAAAATCACTACAGCTTACGGTGAGGATTACGTTTTCACGGATCCCCAAGAAGTTCTTTCTCTTCTTAAAAGAAAAAGAGTTAACAGCTTCGATGAAATCAGGCATCCTGATTTGCCGGATGGCGCTATGTTCATCAGTGAATACCTTGAGGAGTATATGCCGTCCAGTAAATCAACCGTCATTCTTATAATGCTTACAGTCCTTTTTGGAGCCGCAGGTGTCGCGGCCATAGTATTCCAGCAACAGGAAGAACAGTGGATGTTCATTGGCGGAATTGCCTCTCTTGTTATAGCACTGGTACTTCTGATCCGGTTAATCTGGAAGAAATAGGATGAAGATCACCGATCTCATCGCTGCTACAAGAGATGGCATCAGGATCCCTGAAATCGATATCTACGAATTCGCGGCAGCGATAGGTTCGGGCGAAATCCCTGATTACCAGGCTGCTGCCTGGCTGATGGCCGCTTACATAAAGGGTCTTCAACGGGATGAAACCGTTGCTCTTACCCTTGCGATGAGGGACAGCGGAACAATTATCAAGTGGAGCGAAGGCCTTCCTCTTGCCGATAAGCACAGCACCGGCGGTGTGGGTGATAAAGTATCACTTATTCTTGCCCCGCTGGCCGCAGCGGCCGGACTTAGAATACCGATGATAAGCGGAAGAAGCCTGGGGCATACAGGGGGTACTCTGGATAAGCTGGAATCGATTCCGGGAATGAACGTTCAGTTACCCCTTGCTGAATTTGTTGAGCTGGTTGAAAAAAACGGAGTTGCCATGAGCGGCCAGACCGATGAACTGGCTCCCGCTGACAGGAGGCTCTATGCTCTGCGGGATACTACTTCCACCGTCACGTCAATTCCCCTTATCAGCGCCAGTATACTATGTAAGAAACTGGCTGAGAATACCGATGTACTTGTGTTCGATATAAAGGTAGGTAAAGGCGCTTTTATGAAAAATCTCTCTCAGGCGGAAGAACTTGCCGGGGAGCTTACAGCGATTTCACGGGATATCGGTGTAAAGGCGGAAGCCCTTATCACATCCATGGATTATCCTCTTGGCATGAAAACGGGCAACGCTCTGGAAGTACAGGAGTCACTTGACGTTCTGGAAGGCAGAGGGCCGGATGATATAAGGGAACTGTCGGTAAGGCTTACCGCTTCTATGCTATGCCAGGCTTATCCATCCCGTTATGACGATACAGAATCGGCGGTAAGTTTTTGCGAATTACTGATAGCGAACGGTTCTGCACTGAGTAAATTCGTTACAATGATAGAAGCTCAGGGCGGTGATCTTGAGGCCTTCGCGTCCCTCCGGGAAGCGCCTGTAAAAAGGGAGGTTTTAGCATCACGTTCAGGTTACTGGAATGGAATTAACGCTTACGTAATTGGAGAAGCCGTTCGAAACCTCGGAGGGGGAAGATACAGCATGGACCAGAAAATACAGCCGGATGTTGGCTGGGAACAGCTTATCCCGGGTGGTACAGATGTAACCGAAGGTGATATACTTGGGCTGGTACATGCCGAATCCAGGGAAGACGCGGAAACAGCATTGGAAAGAATCTCGGACGCAGCTGACTGGGATCAGCCTGCTGAACCTCTTGTCAGGAAAGTGATATGAAAACCTTACCTAAAATAGATATGAACACACTTCCGAAAAATCTGCATGACGCAGGGATACTGTCGGATAATGGATTCGAAAGATTATCCAGGTACGATGACATTACCGACGATAACCTTCTGGGAATAATTGTTGCCCGTGGACTCGTTCCCGAGGAACTCCTTTACAAGTTCCTTGCCGGCCTTGTCGGACTTCCCTACAAGATCCTTGATCCTCTTGAGCTTGACTATCAGGTTGTCACAGACCTCCTGCCGGGGGCATTCGCCCAGAAGCACCACCTTGTAGTATTCGATGAGTCTGACAATTCCCTGAAAGTGGCTACAAGCAACCTTGTGGACACAAGACCGCTTGAGGACCTGGTTCATATGCTGGGCAGGGATATAGAGCTTTTCGTAGGGAGGCCGTCTGAAATCGCGAGGGTTATCAGGCAGTTTTACGGGCTTCACGGATCAATCACCGCAGCTGTCAAAGAGATGGATTCGAAGAACGGAGTTGATCTCGGCAATCTTGAGAGATACGTGTCCAGTGAAACAGACAAGAAAGTCGAGCCTACTGACCGTCCGATTGTAAATGCCGTCAACCATCTTCTGCACTACGCCTTTGAGGAAAGAGCCAGCGACATACATCTTGAACCCCACAGAAAGGGAACAGTTGTAAGACTCAGGATAGACGGAGTTCTTCACGACATCTACAAGATTCCCAAGAAGCTCCACCTGCCTATTCTGTCACGGATCAAGATGATAGCAGGGCTGAATATCGCTGAGAAAAGAAAGCCGCAGGACGGCAGGATCAGAACCCACTTCGAGGGAAAGCCCGTTGAGATAAGGGCTTCAACCGTTCCGGTTGCATTCGGCGAAAAAGTTGTTCTGAGAATTCTTGATCCCGCATTACTTATGCAGGATCTTGGGATGCTGGGTTTCGATAACGATGATCTGGTCAGGTACAGGCATTCAATAAGCAGGCCTAACGGACTCATTCTGGTTACAGGACCAACCGGCAGCGGTAAAACCACTACTCTTTATTCATCACTTACTACTCTGGCTACCAAAGAGAAGAATATCACCACCATTGAGGATCCCATCGAATTCGTCACCAACGAATTCAACCAGATAGCCGTGCAGCAGGCAATTGATCTGACCTTTTCCACATCACTGAAGTATATCCTCAGGCAGGATCCTGATATAATCATGGTAGGGGAAATTCGCGACAAGGAAACAGCAAAAAGTGCAATGAGATGTGCCCTTACAGGCCATCTGGTTCTAAGCACTCTTCATACGAACGATTCCGCTTCCGCCGCCATAAGATTGATAGACATGGGAGTACAGCCATATCTTCTCTCCACGACCCTTGTATCGGTGGTAGCGCAAAGGCTCGTAAGAAGAGTATGTGAAAAGTGCTGCGAGGAATACACTCCCTCGCGGTCACTGCGTGAATCCATAGGTCTTGAGGACGGTGTTGTCCTGAAGAGGGGCAAGGGCTGCAGAAACTGCCGCGGTACCGGTTACAAGGGGCGAATTGCAGTATTTGAAGTTCTTGAAATGACCGAGGAGATACGCAATTCGGTTATGAACGGGGCATCCATTGATGAAATCCGAAGGACAGCGGTGAAACAGGGGATGACAACCCTTCATACCAATACTCTTTCAAAGGTTCGCGAGGGGATTACAACTCCGGAGGAAATGTTGAAAGTTACATTGGGGGTCGAATGAAAAACCCGGTATTAATAAGTATTCTAGCCTTGATTCTCTTAACCATTGCCTGTGGAAATGAGCCTGCTCCTGTAAATACGGACACCGGCGATATTGTTGTTCCCGATGTTAGCGATTCAGTGATAGTAATGCCCGATGGCCCTATGGAAGTGGCTCTTGACTTTTCAAACAGACTTGGAATGAATAATCCCGGATGCTTCGAACTTATTACCGAGGAATTCGCTGATTCACTTCCACTTGACAGCCTTTCCCCGCAGCAGATCTTCGGAAGATGGAGGGCATTTGACGCAGGCGGCCGCCTGACAGCGATTCAGGAGAACTTTGAAGGCAGAAGAACTTCCTATTACTGCACCATCAGAAGAATGGAAATGCCCGCAATAAACCGGATCGATTTTTTACTTTCCGATGATGCCTGGCTTATTGACGGGTTCGGAACGGAGCTGCCCCAGGATATCGAGGATTCACTTACGATAGAGCAACTGGCGGATCTCGTACTTCAATACCCTCATGTCAGAAGGGAAATGCACATTGTCAGAATGCTGTACGATGACTGCGTTATGGATTCAGTTCATAGCTTCGCATCCCTTAATGCCGCGATTGAATCGGGCACGGATTTCCGCGATTTCATCCTCGACCTTCAGCCTGAGAGCTATTCCGTGCTGGCAGTAAGCAATATCAGAAGATCAGCTAAATACCAGATAATGAAAGATAGAACTGAAACAGGTTTTGCAGGCCTTCCACCCGACCTGATAACCCTCGTAAACATTTGGAAGGAGATGGCTTACATCTCCAAATCCGTTTTAAGCCAGCGCCATGAAGCGATGCAGGGGCTTTACTCTGGAGGTATCTGGAACGAGCCGGACATATCGGAAGAGGAAGAACGATTGGCTGGATTCCGGGAATTTTTCCTCTCACTGAGCGATCTGGTGGAAGCCAGGGATTCATTGTCCCGGACATATCCTGTAATGCTGACTTCCGGTTCCAATGAGCCGCTGGCTCAGATGGAGATTGATCTCGATCCTCATCAGCTCGAGCAGAAGATGGACAACGATATTGGAGTTGCAGTCTGGAGGGCTCTGGCAGTAGAGCTAAACGGAGATAACGATCCTGAAAGAGTGATTTACTGGGCAGGTAATCTCTACATGTTTGAAGGTACACTCTCAGGCTACAGGCTCGTATGGAGAACCTATGAGAATTACGAGAGCGATTACCACGCTGATTTCATCTCCCAGCCTTCGGGGAGGCGGGGCTGTCGCGAAGTGACCTTTACCGGAGTTGAGGGCGGGTACGAATATTTCCTCGGTTATTCCGATGAGGGAGCCCCGCTATTCAGAAGGATTCGAACCATGGATGAAGATACATCCCTGACTGGGGAACAGATCTGATGAAGAAAAAGGTAATTGTAGTTCTTTACTGGCTTTCTCTGGCAGGTATTACAGGGCTGTTTTTCAGCATTGGATTTGCCTACAGTGTTTACGGAAACTGCAGTTCAGCTTTCAGTGAAGCCAGAGGCAATTTACTTGTCGCCGGTCTTCGGGGTCATGAACCTGCATCCGCAACCCAGATATACGACAGCAGGGGTACTCTTATGGCCACGGCCTGCGTTGAAAACAGGTACCCCGTTACGCTGGAAGAAGTCTCGCCCTGGGTAATCAATGGCTTCATCGCTACCGAAGACAGAACTTTCTACGAACACAACGGGGTAAGCTACAGAGGTATAGCAAGAGCGGCATTACACGATATAAGAACCGGTGAAAGGCACGGAGCTAGTACAATTACACAGCAGCTCGCGAAGGGGCTTTTCCTGGTGCCCGATCAAACCATTCAGAGAAAAATCCAGGAAGCTTTTATCGCTATGGAAATCGAACGGCAGTTCGATAAGGGTGAGATCCTTGAGATGTATCTGAATCAGATCTATTTTGGTTCAGGCGCTCACGGTATTGAGGCAGCTGCCAGAACATATTTCAACGGTACAACAGCCGCGGAGCTTTCCCTTGCCGAATCGGCGATGCTCGTGAGAATGGTTAAGAATCCGAGCGGTTTCAACCCTCTGCAGAATCCTGAAAGGTGTATGATCCAGAGGAACGTAGCACTCCAGGTGATGGCCAACGAAGGGTACATTACCGAAAGGCAGGCGGAAGAAGCCATAGATACTCCCCTGTTCGTGGAAATTCACCGTCCCGAGATCGAGCAGGAATGGAATTATTTCTCGGAGTACGTCCGGAAATACCTGGTGAACAGGTACGGCTGGGCAGCCGTTTACGAACAGGGCCTTACCGTATACACAACCCTCGATCCGGATATGCAGGTTAAGGCTGAACACGCGTTGGACAGCATTCTTACAGAGAAGGAACCTGTCTGGGATTCCGAGACGGGTGAGTTTGTCAGCAATTCTGAAAGGCTCAGATATGAAAGCTCCTACGCTCACTGGCAAGCTGTGCGGGATACAACTTCGGGAGCTCCCGGCTACATACAGGGAGCCATTGTAGCGCTGGATCCCACTACAGGATTCATTAAAGCCATGGTTGGAGGACGGGATTTCCTGGACAGTGAATTCAACCGAGCTGTTCAGGCCCGCAGGCAGCCCGGCAGTTCCTTCAAACCTTTTGTCTATGCCGAGGCTATAGAACAGGGTTGGTCCCCCGGCAGCATTATCCTTGATCAGCCTGTTGTTGTGGATATGTCACCAGGTTCCTGGCGCCCCAGGAATTACGATCATACATTCCACGGCATGGTCACGCTCAGAACGGCTCTTGCCCGTTCCTTCAACGTTTCCGCCGTTCGTCTCGGTATGGCGGTTGGTGTTGAAGCCGTTGCCGCGAGAGCAAGGGCAATGGGGCTGACCTCGAGGGTCCCGATAGTCCATTCGCTTTCACTTGGCAGCTGTATGGTCAGCCCCCTTGAGATGGCTCAGGCATATATTCCTTTCGCCACGGGAGGCCTGGGAAGGGATGCTGTAGCCATCCTCAGAGTTGAAGACAGATACGGCAACATTCTTGAAGACAACCAGACCCCTTCCTCCGGAAGGAGGGTACTGTCCGAGACAGGAGCATATCTTATAAATTCCATTCTGCAGTCGGTTGTACGCGAAGGCACAGCTGCTGGAAGCAGATGGTACTGGGGAGGCCCCTTCTCGGGAAGGAGAGCCGCCGGGAAAACAGGAACCACAAGTGATTACGCGGACGCCTGGTTCGTTGGGTTCACACCTGATATTGTTACCAGCGTATGGATAGGATACGATAATCATGTTATAAGAATGAGGCTGCAGAACGGCAGGGGGCAATCGGGAAGCAGTATTGCTCTTCCTGTATGGAACAGTTTCATGAGGGATGCTCTCAGGGATATACCGGTTGATTCGACGGTAGCATTTCCGGGCCCTCCCGATAATTCCGTTGAAACCGCGACCATCTGCACCATTACAGGTAAACTCGCCCTCGCATCATGTGGAGAATACGCCAGGCAGGAGGAGTTCTGGAAGGGAACCGCCCCGCAACACTACTGTACTCTTCATGATTATTCAGACGGAGCATTCCTGCCGGACACGACACTTCCCGATTTCACGGAATTTGATATGAATTACACTAATAACGGAGAAAACTGATGCCACCTATCTGGTTTACCATAATAGCTTTCCTCATTATGCTCGTTCTATTTCTGGCATGGCGCCTCGTCCGATCACGCGCCTGGAAACAGATCCAGCTTAGAAAAGCCGCCAAACTCGCGGCAGTTGGAAAAACAGACGATATGCTCGATTTCCTGAAGAGGAATATGAAAAAGAAGGATGTTTCAGACCCCCTGACCAATGCGCTGGTTTATTTTTATATCAAAGCCGGTCAGTACGATGAAGCAGAATTGATTATCAAACAGGCGATTGAAAAGGGAGACGACAGTGGCATGGCCCTTGCGCAGCTCGGTTATGTCGCGGGTGGCAGGAAAGATCATAAAAGGGCCGAAGAACTGTACAGAGAAGCTCTGAGCCGCGATGATTCCCTTAAGCCAACAATGAACATGAACATAGCTGGTATGCTCATCGAACAGGGCGAGCGGCTCGATGAAGCTGAAGAGCTTCTAACTGAAGCCCTCGAACTGAGGGACGGTTCGGCCAGAAGCGGCATCCATGCAAACCTCGCCATGCTCTACCTAAAGAAGAAGAAACCCGTTGAGGCAAGAGTCCAGGCGATGACAGCGTACGAACTCATCCCGGCGGGAAGCATCATACTGAACAGCAGCAGGGCCAACGCCCTGGCCCTTGCCTCAAGGGCATGCGCCATGCAGGGAGAGAAGGACGAATCATCGAAGCTTGCCACAAAAGCCCTCAAGCTCATTGAGGACATTCCGGGCATGGACAGGCTTGCTCAGGAACTGAAGCTCATGATAAAGAAAGTCAGCCCTTCCACGGAGAAGTGATTCCTTGAAAAAAACGATTTGGTCACTCATCCTGGCTATAGCTGTATACACGGCTATTGTATTCCTCTCCGACGCAAAGGCAGTTGGCGATGCCATATCCGGTATTGCCCTTTACTGGATACCCCTTTTCCTGTCGCTTTCGTTACTTAACTACCTGCTGAGATTCTTCAAGTGGCACTATTTCCTGGGAAAAGTAAACGTGCATATCCCGTGGAAGGAAAGCCTTTCGGTTTTCATTGCTGGTTTTTCGATGACAGTATCGCCCGGTAAACTCGGCGAACTCCTGAAGTGTTACCTTCTGAGGGACCGCAGGAACATTCCGGTCTCTAAAACATCACCGGTTGTTGTAGCGGAACGGATAACCGACCTGATAAGCATGATATTCATCGCCATCATCGGGCTTCTTCTTGTTCAGCACAAAGGAGCGATGATAGCGGTAGCCGCAGGAATAGTCTTCGTCCTTGCGATAATGATTTTCCTGCTCTGGGAGAAAGCATTCGGATTCCTCACCAATATCCTCTGCAGGATAAAACCGGTTGAGAAGCACCGCGAGAACTTCGAACAATTCCACAAAAACTGCTCATCACTCCTTGATATCAAAAGTCTTTTAATTTCTGTTCCGCTTGGAATCCTGTCATGGGGCGCTGAGGCCCTTGTGCTGTGCCTTGTAGCCATATCACTTGGAATCGAGCCGGCGCTTCCGGTTGGCCTTGCCCTGCTCGCTCACTCGGCGGGAACCATCGCCGGAGCTGTCTCAATGATACCAGGCGGCCTCGGCCTTACCGAAATAACCATAGGAGCCATACTAACGGGCGCGATGTCAGAACCCGACGCCGCGGTAACCACCCTGATCATGCGCTTCGCCACCCTCTGGTTCGCGGTACTGCTTGGAGTAATCGTACTTGGAATAATCAAAAAGAAAAGCAGGCACCGCTGAGCGGCACCTGC
>JAIORS010000007.1 GCA_021108005.1 Candidatus Aegiribacteria sp. | reverse complement strand
AGACTATTACATTGTTCTCCGAACTGGTGCCCATGTTGAAAAAGTCGGCGATAATGAGGATCGTGTCACCTGCCTTGAACTCGAAGTTCCTGATGTCCGCAGGTGTTCTGGGATACCTCGCCATGACATCGGGAGCGGTTATCCTGATATCAGCAGCGAGGGGGGTGTTCACGAACTCAACAAGCCTGCCCTGACCTGCTTCCAGTGTATCAAGGAACGAGTAGATACCATCGTCCTCTTCCACCGGGATGATGAATCTCCTTGAGTGATCCAGTACAAGCGTCGTCAGGGCATCCTCCGGGAGATCACCCTCGTCAGCAGAGATCGTGTAATTCGTGGTTGCCTGACGGCATTGCCTGTTGACGTAGAAAAGGTAGCAGATGCTCTCCGTGCTGTCTGTGAAGACACGGATCTCAGGAGTGGTATATATAATCGGAAGTGAACCGGGGTGTTCGATAGAGGCTTCCTCTTCGTAACCTTCCCACCACCGGAGAGCGGAAAGCTCCGGAGCTACACTCGCGATCTCACCAAGAGTGCTTCTCATACTGTTCCAGAGCCTTGCGTAGGGCTCGAACTTCCAGAGCAGGTAGTTTTCACGATTCCTCTCCCAGCCGACTATGTCGACGGGTCTATCAAGCAGGTCGTAAAGCGGGTCGAAGTCGTACGGGGAATCGATGAACGGGGGATAGGAGTCTGGGGGGATGAAGTAGAAATCATCGGTTGGTCTATCCCTGTACACCCACTCCTCATAGGGAGCATCGAAGGGAATGTTGTTCTGATCGAGGAGACCCGCCTCGGAAGCGGAGGCTTCGCAGTAGCTGACCAGGCAGTGAGGCGAAAAGCCCTTTGCCTGTCTGAGGAGGGCTGTGTTGCAGGACATCAGGAACTCCTGCGGCGTGGGAATGCGGTAGTTGTAGGAGCCGTAATCCACAAAGTACTGCGAGAGTGTATCATCCCATGTCCACATATCCTCTCCCCCCGCCCTTCCGAACGCCTGTGGATTGAAGAGCACGGAGACTTCCCTGTTCTGGTCCAACCCGAACTCCCATGCGGTGATGAAGGTAGAGTCCATCCCCTCCTCGAAGTGTTCCAGGAGCCAGGATTCGAGCTCTCCACCCAATGTAGGCTCGTAAGGCAATGTATCCTGATACGTAATCCCCACCTGTCTGAAGGGATAGCAGTTCACCAGGAAGAAGTCGGGAGAATTATCCACCGGTCCGGGGAGGGGCGGAATGCTGTACATCTGGTACTCCATGGACAGGAAGGACCGGACCGCATTGGCCTGGTCAGTGAAGGTGGGCGGAGGATAATAGGGTGTAAGGTTGTTCGTTCCTGCCCAACTCGTGATAGTGTGCATGATGGAGAACGTGTTGGTCAGCTCACGGTCTTCGTCCTCAAGCCTTACATGATATCTGAGCCAGGAGAGTACACCGGTCCGGTCGACCTCTTCAAGGGTGGGGAGGTAGAGGGTTGTGTCGAGATCGGCCCTGTATATGGAATCCCTGTTCTGCGTGAACATGGACGGGATGTAATTGTCCAGCTCGTAGTAGCCGGTGGCTGAGGAATCATGAACCATCCTGTTCCACTGATGCGCAGGCGCTTCGTTGAAGCCTGTGTAGAACCATACACATGATTCGTCGGCAAGCTCGTCAGCTATCTCCTCTGCTGCCTCTTCCAAAAGTGCCTTCATTGAGTCCGCATCGAAGACTGCGATCAGTATGTCAGGTCCCGTGTAGGTGGTATCGGCTACAACGATGCCGCGCCAGACAGGATGTCCATATGCTGAATCGGAACCGAATGGTTCATCGCTGATTCTTTGCAGCCCAGGTGTCAGGATAGTGCCCCCATTCCAGTATCTCGCCCGGCGCCAGGCACAGATACATGCCAGTAGCCTCTGCCGGAGGTACTATGTCCTCCTCCATCTGCCATGCGCGGTAGTCTCCGCAGTGGATGCCGTCAAAGCCCATCCAGGAGAGAAGGCAGAGGAACCCGGTATCTACGTCCAGATAACTGGGTCTCTGGGCTATTACGGGGAGTGTATTGGCAGGAGGGGAATCGGAAAGCAAAGGGGTTGCTGATAACATTAGAAGGGCGAGGATAAAGAACGGTGTGATTACCCTGACCATCAGAGGGAGGAATGACATAATTGACCTCCATCAAAGTAAACAGATAATTAAATTATACTATTCAGAGAGGC
>JAIORS010000006.1 GCA_021108005.1 Candidatus Aegiribacteria sp. | reverse complement strand
AGAATCTCTCCATATTCATGAGCTAATATGTTCCGCAAACCTATAATAGCACTCCAGGGAACCGAGGGTACTCCACTTCTGAAACCCTCAGAAAGACGTTTTGCAGCTTCACCGATAACGAGCAATTGTCGTTCTACAGCATAACGCAGCATTTTGTCCGATTGGAATTTATGCAGGTTGATGTTGGTCACAAATCCTTCGATATCCCGAGCAGCAGAGATAATATCGAGGATGAAGGCAGCGTCTCTATCTTCAGGAAGCAAAAAGAGGTATCCTCTCAGATAATATACTCTTGCGGCGGATGGGATTCACCAGCGAATCCATCTCTACCAGATCAATCTCTGAACCCAGTATTCCCTCAAGGTCTGACTTAATAAGCATTAGGTCCAAGTAGCTGAGTTGTATGTTTTCCTGGAACTCAACCAGGAGGTCTATATCGCTTGATTCCGTTACATCACCCCTTGCGCATGATCCAAACAAGAACAGGCTCTTCACACCATGCTCCCTGCAATATGTCCTGACTTTTCTAACAATCCGATCTGGTATTCCCATTTCAACCTCCGATTAGAATATGTAAAGAGTCAATTGCAGTGTCATCTATGCCATTCCCTCAATGTACGTTCCGTTAGCAATCTCTTCTCCCAATGGTCACCCATTGCCAGAATCCGCATCCTCTTCCCTGTCTGTAGTCTCAGGAGGGCTAGCCATTGGTTAACTCTTGCCCGTGATATTCCATGTTTCCGGGAAAGTTCAGCCTGTGTTAGCCCCTCCCTCTTCATCTCATCCTGGAGTTCTTGAGCATAGATAATGGAATTACGGTAAGTCTTTATAGGCTTTGAGTTAGAAACCCTTGAATTCAGTTGATATTCCAGTTTTATAATCGGACCACCAAAGGTTCGAGTAGATCGGGAATCGAGGCGCCATTTCGGCTCTACCCCACCGATGGGGGCACTTTCCGATATTCAGCTTTCTCAATCAGGTGGGTATGATCCATTCATAAAGGCTAATCGGTATATGACATAGTGACTTATCGGGTCCTGCGGTACAGCGGCAATTCCGTTTTCGTTTACGTAAATTTCCCAGCGAGATGCATTCAGTAAAACTGGGAGAATTGCCGTCAGAAGATGTTCGCAATCCAGATTGTACAGGTCAAAAATAATTTCTTGTTCGAATCCGCGCTGAACCCAGATCCGGTTTTAACTGTCAACTCCAACTGATGAAATCATCGGATGATTCAGAGCTTGTTCAGTGTTTCCGCAAGCAGTTCAAGCTCCGTATAAAGCGTCATGAGCACAGCTGAATTCCTCCGGGGCACAAAGATGAAAACCGGTGATAAGCTTGGAAGAGATTAGAAAGGCTGGGCTGCTGTTCCATACTGGGCTTATGCTGTTTTCCATCGCTCCGGCGCTGATCGTATTCCTTATTATGCTTGCAGCAGGTGTGGGGCTTCCGATCTCACTAGTAGCAGGACTGCTTACAATAGTTGTGTTTCAGGTAAATGGATTACTGTTCGAAAAGCGTTTAACAGACAACCCGATACCACTGAAGCTTTCATTCTGAACACTGAAGGCACTTCAAGGGAAGATTCTTAAAATAAGGGACAGATTCGGCACGCATTTCGCAATAGCCTCGGGTGGAACCTCGGCCAGAAGAATTGGAAGCCGCACTTGAACTGTTCTCGACTGAATCTAACTGGTGAATATGGAGCTTAGGATGAACAGGATACCGGCAGCAGCTGTAAGGGAGTAAATGATCACTCCAAACCAGCTGATGTGTTTCTCCTGATCCAGCGCGAAACGGGCTCTTTCAGGGTTCTCTTTTAAGTATACTACCTCGAATTCGGTTGCCATTAACTCTCTGGAGCGGGAGCCACACATGTGTCTCCTGCTTTTGACATGGTGAGTATAACCTTCGCCATCTTTAAAATCGGCAATAAGTCGGTATTGGGAGCTCTGAAGCTCATCCTCGTTTGGATACGTGACCCTGTTGATCACGCGAGCTTTTGTCCTGAAACCTTCGCTGAACAGATGGCAATCCTGTCGCCAATTGTAAATGAGCAGCAATAGCCGCCCGGCACCGAAAAATGAAAGGATAATTCCTACCAATAACATGACTGATATCATTCTCCAAGCGGTATCATATCCAGATTACCGTTAACATAAACATCCATTGCTTCTATCCATTCCCTGATATTTTCTTCCAGAGGCCCGATACTCAGATCCGGCATAAACCAGTACTCTGTTTTTAAGATAATACCAGCGGCATCATAAACAAAAACAGTCAATTGAATTTTATCCAGTACAAAGGTCCTGCCTTCTGAACCAATGTAAACATCATCAACAGACCCAAACGCATAATTTGAATCTCCAAATGCAAGGCCAATTGTATCAACAACAGTCAGAGTACAAATACCTACCGATTGAGTATCCCCGGTTACTGGTTGATCAGCATCCCCGCTGCATGAAATACTCACTTGAGAAAGCAGTATAGATGTGATGACTGCAGAGGCTATCTGTAATATACTCTTGCTGGAAATCAACCTGGGAATCACGTGCCAATTCCTGCATTTGTATTATTGATCAATAGTTCTATGCCTTTGCTGGTTCAATCTTTTCGAGTTCACCAGTTCTTATTTCCTCAAACTGATTAATCAGGATATCACCTTCAGGAAAACTTGCGATGATTTTAAGATTTGCTCCCATTGCATTCAGAATTTCGCGTAGAGTACTTATGAACATATCTGACTGATGTTCCATTTTTGAAATAGAAGCCTGTTTCTTTTTCAGAGTTTCAGCAAGCTGCGTTTGGGTCAGTGCTAAAGCTTTCCTGAGCTCGCTCAACTCCATTTCATATAAAAGCTCAAGGGTTCTTTCCTTAACCCTTGCCTGTCTTTCAGGAGACATCTTGTCTACAAGGTTCTTGAAAGGTTTTGACATTATTTTTTCTCCTTATCTAGTGCACGCAAATGATCGGAATAGATCCTATCTGCCTTTGGAACGAACTCTTCATACCATCTATCAGTACCGGTCTTACTACCTCCTATTAAAAGAACTGCATTCCTTCTCGGATCAAATGCATATAGTATCCGATAGGGATCACCAGCATGTTGAATTCTCAACTCTCTCATATGGTTAAACTTGGAATTCTTTATCCCTGAGCTGTAAGGAAATCCAAGTCCAGTACCTCTTTCTTCCAGCAAACCCACAATAACTGCGACAGAATCCTGCTCATCGCAATCAAGGTTATTCCACCAACACTCAAATTCAGAAGTGTATTCAACTCCGAATGACATATTATCACCTTAAAGATATATAGCTTCTGAGCTATATTTTGTCAATCCCAGGCAATTCCCGAATTCACATTTGTCTCATTATCTGATCCACTCTGTTCCTAATAGCCATATGCAGACTGAATATATTGATTCAACTCCTTGTGTATTCATCATTAACATATTCATGCATATTTATCGAATATCTATCTTTCGCAACTGCCTTTCAGTAAACAGTTGCCTGCTCCATTAATCGCCCGTCTCTTCTATCTCTGAGATCAACATTTCCGGTAGTTCTAGCAGATTGAGCATCTGTGTTACTCTTGTCCGGGACAAACCAAGCTTTCTTGAAGGATCAGCTCGATTCAATTCTTCCATCTCCATCTTCAGAGACATCTCACGAGCCAGGATGATTGGATTTCTGAAAGTCTTCTTCGGTTAGTGTTTTATCTTATTGATTAGCATTGTATCAAACCATAATATGGTTCACTGGAAGACACTACCGAGGCGCCAAACCCTGCTTTACGGAATTACTTCCCAGCGAGCCCCCCGTCCTCGTCCTTCAAGGCTAATCTTACCCTGGTTCTTCAGTTCAGAAAGGATTCTCTTGATAAGCTGCGGGCTTACCGAGGGAAGCTGTACAGCGAGGTCTGCCAGTGTAAACCGTTCAAGCTGTTTCAGAATAGTCTGCCTGACGATATCGCTCTTTACAGGGCGTGACGCAGTGGATTCCACAAGAAGTTCAAATTCAGCATATGCTCTTTGCAGCATGCCCAGAAAAAAATTCCACCATGGTATGATCTCATTTGTTCCATCATGCCATCCCCTTGAGCACTTCTCCAGAACGCGGTAATAATCTTCCTTGTTTTCCTCGACAATGCGCTCAAGACTTACGAAACGCCCCACTTCAAAACCATTCTCCAACAGCATGAGTGTTGTCATCAACCTGGAAACACGCCCATTGCCATCCCGGAACGGGTGAATGCAAAGTAGATCCAGGATATAGGTTGCGATGACCAGAAGAATTGGTATGCGTTCTACCTCACAGACTTCCCTGTAGTTTCGGCAGAGAACCTCAACCATTTCTGGGGTTTCCTCAGCGGGTGTTGGAATAAACCTCACTCTTCGCTCGCCATTAGGGAGCAACTCGACAATCTCGTTGTTCTTTCTCTTCCATTTACCTGCATCACCGGACACACCGCCTTGAGCCAGGTAGTGCAATTTCTTAATTACTTCCGGTGAAACAACAATCCGATTCTTTCGATTGAAAGACCAGTCCAGAGCCTTCCTGTACCCTGATAGTTCTTCTTCAGAGCGATCCAGAGGTTTTGCCTTACCCAACACTACAGGGCGCAATCTTTCAGCTTTAACGGTCACGCCCTCGATACGGTTAGAGGATTCAACACTCTGTATGATTGACAGTTCCCGCAGAAATTCAAGAACCTCAGGTTTCTTCCTGATCCAGAGTTCCTGTTTCCCCAGGGCTTCCATGCACGAACCAAGTAACCACACGGTACTTACGGGGATGGTAACTCCCACAATTATTTCCGGCTCAAGAGAAAGCATTTCTTCACCTCCTGATATGGTAGCTTAATAATAGCTTATTTTGTGGCAAGTAGCCAATTCACTGCATCAAGCTATGTCTTTGGGGTCGGTCTTTGGGGTCGGACGCAACTTCTGGTCACTTGTTAAATTTGAGAAAGTATAATAAAAG
>JAIORS010000005.1 GCA_021108005.1 Candidatus Aegiribacteria sp. | reverse complement strand
TGCAGAGATGATAACGGAAATGTTGTTCCCCCGGGGGTTTACTACTACAGTCTGAATATCGATTCCAGTGTATTTACGGGCAGAATGGTGAACCTGAAATAAGACTGTTAATCTAGTACACTGTCAGGCATTATCTGTCGTGTCCTGCTCGTTCTTTGATGCCCCTGCGACGTTACGGAATCAGTTACATAGCGTTGCTATGCGCCTTCTTCCGTGCCTTGCAGGAACACCAAATAACTTCGCAATCTCCCGACAACTAATACCTGACAGTGTACTGGCATCTCGGCCATGATTGTTTCTCCTTTTCTAGAATCTGAATCAATATCGAAAGACATATCTTGACAATGTTAAGATGCGATGTATCTTTACACCGTTAAGATAGTAATCACTTAAGAAAAGGAAAGAAATGCTAATAACATCTATTGAACACAAAGCGACCCCATCGACTGTATTCATTGTTTATGGAGGGCTGAAGGG
Organism: Candidatus Aegiribacteria sp.; assembly: GCA_021108005.1. NCBI lineage: Bacteria > Pseudomonadati > Candidatus Aegiribacteria > Candidatus Aegiribacteria sp. Next base: position 16,033 of record JAIORS010000005.1, on the reverse strand, counting down.
ATATGTAAAAAGACCATTCTGGTTTTTGGTTAGAACGGCGTTGAAAGCCTCCCGATTGAAGAGGCAATTACCCCGAAAGCTTTCGATGGATATAAAGACCCAGGTTGCAATGATTTCTTCGATGTATATCCTGCTGAAAGAGAAAGTTGATAAAGAACGAGCTTTGTCAACCGTAAAGGCTATCATGATTCCTGTGGCGATCTCGGTACAGCTTGGAAATTTTCGGTATGCTGAAACCGAGCGTTCGTTTGAGAGTTTGAAAAAGTACCACGAGATGGCTATCTCTGAGGGTCCTACAAGAACCAATATCAAGGAGACCATTGAATCGTCGCACCATAAATATCATTTCAGGGTACGAAGCTGTTTACACAAGGGTCTCTTTAAACAGCTTGGTGTTCCTGAACTTACGGAGATAATGTGTAATGTAGACAATGCCCTTTACAATATTTATTGCCCCGACGAAGTTCTGTTTCATAGAAACGGGCCTGGTAATACGATTTTCGAAGGGAATGAATATTGCGAGTTTATCTGCGAAAAGAGAACGATATGAAGATTCCAGTTATCAACGCCTGTACCGGGGAAACAAGGGTCGCGCCCGTTTCGCGTATTACGGAGCGGTAATCATGTCTCTACTTCGGGAACATTATCCTTACAGGATAGGCTTCATCCCCGGACAGGATGTATTTCTACAGGGCGAGTAACGAACGGGAAAACATCTCTTATACACGAAACACTTAGAAAACTTTCTGATTACAAACTCCGTATTTTCCGTGATCTTCCTGCTCTTTGTCCGCGCAGATAACAGAATCTGATGGAAATTGTGCTCGCTGCAGGTAACTCGTAATTATTCTGCCACAACAACACATCTCAAAGTCTCGGAGACAACGCCGGAAGAGATACGACACAGGTAAATACCCGGGTTCATACCGGATGCGTTCCAGTTAATGGAATGGAGACCGACCTGCTGTTCCTCGTTCATGAGTGTTTCGATCAGACGACCTCTCATATCGTAGATGTTTACTCTGACATTGCCTGTTTCCGAAAGGACATAGGAGAAACTGATCGATCCGCTGAACGGATTCGGAGAACAGGAGACGCCCGAGACAGCTAAACCGCTCTGTAACTCTATACCGGTATCGGGATACTCGAATACATAGGTATCCGTGCCCGTGTTGCCATCGGCGTCCGAACCGGAAATTCCTGCGGAATAACTTCCATTAATCGGAGGGGTGAAAGTTCCCTCCCAGTCCATGCCGCTTCCGGTCATTTCCACGAACAGAACGGATTCATCGGGACATACTATCCTCAACAGCGGAACACCGTTCCTCTTGATGTATTTCATGGCCTTTGGATGGTGACGCCCGTATTCGCCCTGTTCGTAAACCGCGTGAACGTTCATGTAATCGTCAGTAATGCATTTAGCGTACCTGATATCGTTGCTGACAACAAAAGCAGCTTCCTGGATAATAGAGAGATCATCGTCACTCATGGAAACACCGCCTCCGTCGAGGTTTCCGTCGATCTTCGTATAGTAGACTGAATTGGAGCCCTGACTACCTGTTCCCCAGACTATGTTCAAATTGTTCTGATCATCTATACTCATCATTGGTGACCAGACACCGCCTGAAGTAAGGAAACTCTCGTCGATGGATACGGTACCGTCCGGCAGGAGCTTCATGTATGCAAGCCTGCTGGCATTCTGCCAGATCACATGAACGTTGCCGTTGGTGTCACAGCATACCTGTGGTTTGCACAATTGATTGGACGCGTTGTAACAGATGGATGTCGGGGTCGACCACGTGCCTGTATCTCCGCCGTCGTCTGAATATGTGTACTGGATATCGTGGAGACTTTCAGACCATACAACATATATCCTGTCATCAGGAGCAACTGCGGTGCGTGCTTCATTTGTCCAGGCATTGGCCCCCACGACAATGTTGATACCGTTGATGAGTACGGTGCCGTCGGGATCCAACTTGGTAAGGATAATGTTTGTGCCGCCGTTGGTGTAGATAAGGTATGTGTTGTTGTCCGAGTCGATCGCTCCTTCTCTATCCAGGGTTGGCTGTTCTATGTAGATGTTAGGATCGGGATTATTGACGATAAGAGGATTGCTTCCCGGGCCGTTCCAGTCGAGGAACGACTCGCTTATATCGCCATTGTTCTCGAGAACATACATATCGAAATTACTGGATGGATTACAGTATTCGTAAAGCTTTACGGCGGCATAGATGGTGTTATTCGCATCCGATGTGATCCGAGTGTTGAGCCACCAGTAGTCCCAGTTTGTGTCTGACCAGATGCTCTTACCGGTAACCCATCCCTGAAACAGGTCTTCGCTCGATGTAACGTTGATGGTTACTTCGGTGCCGTTTTCAGTATGGTTTACAGTGAAGGTTGGTGATTTCTGATCAAGCGTTGCGGGAGGATAAACGGGATATTCAGCAGTGTTCCCGGAAACATCGCGGGAACCGACGCATTCATACAAAGCCGGATCACTATGAAGCGCGAATAACGGGAGAGTGAGGACTAATGTGATGATCAAATTAATACTTGTTCGTTTTGCTGACAATTCAGTACCACCTTTCTGTTTACTTCGTTTGTACTGTTCATAAATCTTCCACTTATCGCAATTTTTTCTACATGGAATGCAAAAGTGTTACTTTCTTTATTTCGCCATAGCAGCTTCCCACTCTCAATCGATAGAAGTAAATTCCCGGAGTAGAATTTCTCCCCAAATCATCAGTTGCGTCCCAGATAATCGAATAATCTCCTGCGGGGTGGATTTCATTAAACAGGGTTTTCACTCTCCGCCCATTCAGGTCGTAGATGCTTAATTCTGCGTTTCCGGCTAGCTCAATGGGCACCGAGAAGCTGATCGTAGTATTTGCGCTGAAGGGATTCGGGAAGGAGGATATGTTGAACGATCCGTATTGTTCATAGGCAGTTGCGGCAATACCTGTCTGGGTAGTTGCTTCAACGCTGAGCCTGGACTCAGTGCAAGCCATGATTACAGCAGATATGCAATAAAAGTGATCAATTGTTCCTGAAGCATCAGAATAGAGTGTATCTGTAACCACTGTACCGTTGATTTTGGTATAGGGTCCACCTGAGATATCGCTTCTGTAGATGTTGTAACCGGCGATATCCAGTTCTGTATTGGCGTTCCAGGTCAGATGGTTTGCAGCCCCTGAGTTAAAGACAACAGGATTCAACGGAGCAAGCGGATGCATCCAGCCGGTATTCCAGTTATCGTGGAAATACGTTCCCCATTCAGTCAGATATGGCCTGTAAGGAACATTTTCAATAGTCCACAGGTTCACCGTTCCGTTGCCGGTCATAAATGCTATTTCGATATCCCCATCATCGTCCACATCACCTACGGCGGCGCTGTTCACATAAGATGGTGCATTGATCGATATCGGCCAGTCTTCGACCGCTGAACCGTCACCGTTGAATGCGTACAAAAAACCATTTGCACCGGGCCAGTTCTCACCAAAGACGACTTCTCTGAAACCGTCACCGTCAACATCGAATACTATGGGTGAGCATTCCAGGGCGCTCAGTGCTGATACAGGCCAGCCCGAAACGATCGCACCTGTGTGATGTCTGGCCTGCAGATCAAAGGTATGACCGCCGCCGAATATCTCCAGGTCATCGTCATTATCGATATCGCCAACCACAGGGGTGATGTAGGTATGTGGCCCGGGATAATTAAATGGCCAGTTATTGAAATTCGTTCCGTCATGATGATAGATGGCAACATGATTTTGAGAGGGTACACTCCATTGATCATAATGAGCATGAAGGATTTCCAGGTCTCCGTCATCATCAAGATCAGCGAGTACAGGTTGAGCGTAGCTTGTCGCTCCTGCAACATCTATAAGGGGCCAGCCCGGTTCCGGATTGCCATCCTTATCCCAGAGGTATATGGAATTGTACGAAACCGCGCATATCTCAACCACTCCGTCGTTATCAACATCCGCTACCGAAGGCGTTGCGACTGAGCCTATCGATTGGGGCCAGCCGGGATATATCGTTCCGTCGTGGTTGTAAATACAGACATCGCCTTTTCCGAGTATTATCTCAAGATCACCATCACCGTCCACATCGAAAATAACAGGTGCCCTCAGGTGTCCAGCTAAATTGGCAGCCCGTGGCCATCCGGGAACCGGAGTTCCATCACTATGCCAGACATACAGAGTACATGGTACACCAACGGCAACTATTTCCAGCCCTGGATAATCAGAGTCAATATCTCCGACAGCTACTTTGGATCGTATTTGTTCAAGTCCTGTCTTTGGCCATCCGGGAATATCGTTACCCTGATAGTCAAAAACATGAACAGAACCATTTGAGGAGGTGGCGATAATTTCGAGAAAGCCATCGCCAAAGATATCAGCGAGACACACACCGGATGGAGGATAATACTGAGTCATTCCGATACTCTGGGGCCAGTTAGGCATCGGTACCGGTGCGGTTAACGGACCTGGAACAGGAGATTCCAGATCGAGGTAATTATCAGAATAGGAAGAACATATTCCACGGGCTGGATGATGAGCATCGGGAGAAACTGAAGCGTGAGTATCAGTGATCAATACAAACAACATCACAGACAGCAAAGTTGATGCTTTCAGCAAAATGATGCGATAGGATTTCATGGCAACTCCTTCTTCTCGTAGCGCATATTATATGTCAAAAATACCATTATCTAATATAATTTTGTCGTTACAGGTTATCTTAGGTTTCTCAGTAATGATATCCCAGCCTGTGTACCCCGTGATATTCCCTCCAACAGCTCGATTGTCCCCGAATGAAAGGTGAAAACTACCGAATATCTTGGTATCGAGTTTTGGGATGTATGACAACGATCCGGCCGCGGGATTCAGCCCGAAGCCGACCTGACTTACGGTCTTTTCCTGAAGGTCAGCTGTTCTGAAGTACTCCTCCAGCCGCTTATCGTCACTTTCAACCCGGCATTCTGTAACCAAACCGTTTTTAATTTTCAGGTTAATTCCCTTTGATTCCGCATTATCCAGCTCACAGTAGTCCATGTATATGCTTCCTGAAAATCCTGACGAAACGGGAACGAACGTAATCTCCCCGGACGGAATGCAGAACACATTGCTGGTTTTCGATAAAGAGAATGGCCCCGCATCTATTATGAATTTTTCACGATCTACTGAAACAGGCAGCACATTGTCCTGGCCGGTGTGAATACTGAAATTCGTGAAGTTACGTATTCTGTCTGCAAGATCCCGGGCATTATTGAGTTCGTCAGCGCTAGCTGAAGCAGCTTTCCAGAACATGGTCAATTTTTCAAGTGCGTCAGGATCAGTGTGGAATCTTTCTTCGAATCTCGGTATGGATATGATAACAGCTCTCATGCCCGGCTTCTCATTGATGCCTAATAGAGCTTGCCTCCGCGTTTCCGTGAAGAATTCAAGCCTTTTTTTCGAAACTCCATCTTTATCTGAAATCGCAGATCTCTTGATGTCTATCCATACATCTGCCCAGTCCACGGTTTCAGCAAGGTCTTTGTAATAAATTATTACTTCCTTCTCAGGTAGATTCATCAGTATTTCTCTCTCGAGGATAGGATCCCTGACCAGTGTCCTGTAATGTGCTCCAATACGACGCAGATGTATTAGAATTTTTAAATAGATACCTATGTTCTGTTCCTCGAAAGATACAACCACCCGCTCTTCAGGCTGAATCGCCAGATAGTCAGTAAGAACGACTCTCGCAAACTCGTTGAGATCGAGATCAAGATCACGCTTCAGGAAGTATTCGATATACGAGTTATTCAGACTTGTGTTCATCCCGCTTTCCGGTTCATCCGTTTCACCAAGCCCTGCTGATAAAAGAAAATTCTGAGCTACCGCACAGTAGAACTTCTCTCGGTTTCCACGTACCGGTTTGTGTGCTATCTGTCTTGCGAAACCGTAGTATTCCAGTTTTTTCAGGTAATAGATCACCCTTGGTGTTTTCATACCCAGCTTCTCTGCCAGCTGAACACCCGACTGCGGCGCTTTCTGAAGTTCTTTCAGTATCCGAAATGCGTTCCTGTTGCTAAGCAGTTGAAGTTTGCTGAAATCCGATACTATATCGAGTCCTTTCAATTATCATCTCCTTTTTTGTCCCCAACACTACAAGAGCGCAACCGGCTTGTTCGCCATCCCGGACGAACTTGCCGGTTGCTGCAAACCTTTACTTGATAACAGCAATCCTTACTGCTGCGTGAATATCACCACACGATGCCCTTACTATATAAGTGCCGTTAGCAATGGTCTGCGGCACTGTCCACATGAAACTTCGTGTTCCTTCTGCAAGTTGACCGCTGTAAATGACATCAACACACCTTCCATGAATATCGTAAACAGATACATAGGCAGGCCCGGAGGCTATCGTATGCAGATCAAACGACATGTGAGAATACACCGGATTCGGTGTCACCGGAGAAATAGAGAATCTGGAAGGCATGCTTTGCGCATATTCTGATTCGCCGACAGCGGTACAATCCTGTGCGAGCCGGATAAGCCAGACGGATGAGGAATTGCCGAGTGACGTGGTCTTGCCGGCAAGAACGTACCCGCCGTCAAAGGTCAGATCCATACCGTTGAGTTGCTCTGTTCCGGAACCTCCGTATATCTGGCTCCACAGGCTGTCACCGTTGGCATCGGTTCTGATTATCCAGAAATCACCGTTGGTGTCTCCGAACGATTTGGTATACCCGCCCAGAAGGTAACCGCCATCCGGAAGCTGCTCGATACAGGTACCGTTGTCATAGTTACTCCCACCATAAGTACGGGACCAGAGGAGATTGCCGGAGGCATCGATCTTCAGCATATAGTAATCCGTCTGACCGGCACCGGATGACATGGTGTACCCGTTGACAATGAATCCACTGTCCGCTGTGCATTGAACTTCCAAAGCTGAATCCCATCCGCCACCGCCGAAGGTCTTGTTCCAGAGCATGTCCCCGTCTGCATTGGTTCGAACCAGCCAGACATCCCAGCTGCCCGCGCCCGATGACGCTGTTCTTCCTGCAACGATAAATCCTCCACCCGGGACCGCTGCAACCGACCAGGCCAGATCGTCGCCCGAGCCACCATAGGTTTTTGTCCAGAGAGTGTCGCCGCTGGAATCCGTCCGTATCAGGTAAAAGTCTTTGTCGCCTGCGCCGTAAGAGTAAGTATATCCGGCTATAGCGAATCCCTGATCCTCTGTTATCACCACAGTCTCTCCCTCATCTTTCAGGGAGCCGCCGTATGTTTTTGTCCAGAGAGTATCCCCGTTGCAATCGGTTCGGACCAGGTAGACATTTAACCCGTCACCACCAGTATTCTCTTCGCTGCTGCCGGTAATGATAAAGCCTCCATCTTCGGTAATCTGAATCGAATATCCTCTATCGCTGTACTCCGGTCCGATGACCTTGTACCAGAGCATATCTCCATCGCCATTTGTTTTTACCAGATACATCTGAAGATATATTGAACCGCTAATGTAGGAATTAGACAAACCGGCAGTAATGAAACCACCATCGTCTGTAGATTTAACATCATATGCATAATCCCAGAGCCATCCTCCGTAACCATTGGTCCAGAGCGTGTCGGGTGACTGACTGTACACTAAACCGGTAATGAACAGCACTGCGATGATCCAGATACCTATCCCGGATTTCGTCATATTTCAAACTCCTTTCATATACGAACCCATTAGTAATTAACTATTTTGTTTATGAGTATCAGGAAATCTTCCATTCCGCTGATTTTCTATTTTTCTTATTCAGATTATTTTGAATTAGAATAATACGGGAATTTATTCGTGTCAAGTCACATGTGTTACTGCACCGAATATAAGTGCGCGAATGACATCAACCCGTTTGTGGCACACCGGTTACTGATTGGTGTTTTTGCGAATATAGCCAGTCACAGATAATCCCCGGATTAATATCCGGGGATTACTCACAGAACTGTTCGGATTCAGAGTTTTACAAGTTTCAGTGAAGTATTTACAGATCCATCATTCCTGACATTCACGATATATGAACCCGCGGGAACAGTGTTACCGTACTCATCTGTGCCACCCCACGTAAAGGAACCTCCGAAAATCGATGTGAGAACTGTTCTTCCGGTGATATCGAATATTCTGAGTTCAACATCATCTGACAGGCCTGTACACAGTATAACAACCGAAGATTCAAAAGGGTTTGAGTTTGAAGTAAGAGAAATCCCGTCAATGGTATCTCCCGATTCGATACCCTCGGGTGAGAGGTTGATCCTGTAGATTTCGTCAGTATAGATATTACTGGCCCAGAGATACCTGTCACTTTCAAAACAGAGGCCGTGCGCAGCTGGAACAACCGAATTCCAGATGCAACTTGTGAGAACACCAGCTGTACTGAAAGCCTTTATCGGAGAATCGGAATTATCGCAGGCGTACCAGATGTCTCCGGTGCCATCTACACTCTCGTACGCGATATCGTAGAACGATGGAAGACCGATAGGCTGAAATAGATAGGGTCCGGATTGAAGATAGCCTGAAGTACTGTATCTCTCAACGGTTTCTTTCATTGTTTGCGTATCTATTCCTGCACCGAATACATGACTGCTGCTGGATGCGAGACCAGAAACCTTCTGGTCCAGATCGCTTCCTCAACAGTCAAGGTCGAAGGATGATAAGTAAGTCCCGCTGGAAGAATACCTGTAGCAGTAAGCACTTGTGTAATTTGGAGCAATGGCGGCAGCAATGAAGATGTAACTACTGCAGCAAGTAAGGCCAGTAGGCGTACGAGAACCTACCTGTGAGCATAACCAGGAATCTACTACATCTCCATTGGAGGGATTCAGCTTGTAGATGTAATTGGAATTCTGGTCAACAGCCCATAGATGTCCCTCTCCGAAACCAAGACCGGTTATATCACCGTCCGGAGCGGTCAGGGTAAGGTCGATTACAGGGTCTGAAAAGCACGCAGGTACTGTGATAATTAACAAAAGAACTGTAACAAATTTCATATATCCCACCTTTCCAATAGGGATTCTATTATCACAGCTTCTTCAAGTCAAGAAAACCCATTTTCCTATTGTTCAGAGTCTTTCAGATTTCTAAAGAGATGCCCAGAGACCGGGGTCTACAGGAAGATTTTCAATGACTTCTTCATTTACCTGAGGTTCGTATTTAGATTCAAGCCGCTGCATCAATGCGATGGTTGCCTCTTCTTCAAGTCTGGCGCGGACCATCAGTTCGAGAGGAGTTCTGGCCTCCTCCAGAAGGGCTTCCCTCTCCGGTATTACATCGATCAATCTGAAGAGAACGTATCCTGTGCTTTCAGTCAATTCAAATGGCCCCGTCCAGCTTGTTGTGTCAGATCGATCGATAAGGAACACCTCTCTGCCAAAGCCACCCGGAATATCGCTCATTCTCAAAAACCTGGTAATCTGCGGGTGGGCTGAATCTGCCGCAAGATATGCAAGTCCATTAAGCGTGGATACATGATCATCAATGTTTCCATCGCCAATGGCGGCCCGATAATCCTCCAATTGATCGGGAGGTATAATGACAGTCTGCAGTGAACGCATCTCCTCTATAATGAAAGGTTCTTCGAGATTGATAAACTCTTCCTCGATATCAGACTCGGAAACGGTAACTTCTGAAGAAACCATGTCATCATAGTATTTCTCAGATGCCAGATCGAACAAATAGGATTCAGCTTCGGCTCGAAGTAAATCCACCAGCAGGGGTGCCGCCCGCTGCAGCGTATCCGAGAGAAATGAACCGAAGGAAAGGTTCTCGATGAAATAGAACTGCCATGTCAAGGACGTTGGCTGCACATACGTTCTCGATTCAAGATAGTCTATTCTATCCCTAACCATTTCTGCGCTCCAGTTGCCCAGGTCAGACTCGACAACGATTTCTTCGATCAGTTCTCCATTACCCGAATAGAAATCAACAAGCCTGTTCAGGGCGGCGGTATCCACTGAGATCGAGTACTCCTCTACCATGGAATTCCTGATCCCGTTCATCCAGCGAGTGTTTCTGCCATTAGCAATACGGTTGGTTGCCATCCGATTACAGGCTGCGGTGTCTGCGAGTGCCTCGGAAATAAGAACAGCGTCCGTTACTTCAACTGAATCGAGTCTAGCTATGATTCCGGATTGACTGCTGCCGGCCTGCCCGATGGACAATGTGTCAAGATGAAGGGCAAGCTCAAAAGTGAGCTCAGGCAGGTGGTCAGGTCCGTGTGAGACCGATGAATCGGTACCCGGATTGAGTGTGTACCAGACGGCTTTACCGATGTGATTTCTGTAAAACTGAAGATCGGATACGGTAACCGCAGTTTCAGCAACAGATAAGAAATACTCATGGGCTTTCTCTACTGTAATGAACATGAGCCACGAATCACCACGGGATACGAAACCAGAATCTGATAAATAACCTTCGGATTCAAGTTCCGCCTGAAGGATAAGTTTTCTTGTATAAGTCAGTATGTACTGCCCGACCGGGTCAGCATTTCCTGTAAAATACTCCCGCTGCTCCTGATCCAATCCGTTCCATGCGTCCCCGATCTCAGAGACCGTTACAGTGTCTGCTCCAACGATAATGAGCCAGGTATCTCCGTTCGCAGCGGAAGAACCGAAACATCCCGAGATAAGAGATAACAGCACTCCTGCAGTTACTGTGATTACTGTCAAAAGTGTTTTCAAGAGAAGCCTCCCTTTTTATTCACACAAAAACGAAACTCAGTGATGCTTCGTTATTGATGGATCATACTGATTTTATGAACAGGATTGAAATATACAATTCTGCAGGCATTCAACATAGTGGCTAATTAAAAAGGGAAGGGGCAGAAGCCCCTTCCCATCAGGACAAGTTTGTATACAAGACCTAGAATACAGTCTTGATGGATCCCCAGGTGTCTCTTTCGAGAGATACAGCGGTCTCCCAGCAATAGACCATGTTATTAGGAGTATCATCCTGGGAAAGAACCCATAACTTATCGACATCTACGGTGTAGTCAGCCATTGTGCATCCACCTGAAACTGCGGATTCAGGAAGGAGACAATAGCTAGTAAGGAGAGCGCCTGAAGCATCAATCTGATAGAGCATGCCGTCAGAGGAAGCTGTTGAAGCCCACATGCAGTTGCCGCCGGCATCCCATGCTAATCCGTACAGTCCGCCGTTAGCGACTGCGGTGGACCATACTGTTGAGGAAGCGGTGCTGCCGGAGACACCGTCCCAGGTTACCTGGTAGATAGTTTCGGAGAAACTGCCTGTGTAGAAATAGGTGCCGTCCCAGCCCTGGGCTCTGTTAGGACTGCACGCATTGCAGAAGTACCAGCCAGCATGTGCGTATGAAGCGTCGTAGTAATCTACCTGATTGCTCTCACTGCCGTACATGTAGGTGCCGTCCCAGCAAAGGTCACGCAGACCCCAGCCGGAAGTCATGAACTGATCAAACGAGGTGATCAGGGTATGAGGAGAGACGCCACTGATGATAAGTATATCAAGGTTGACGCCAGCATCGGTCACCCAGAAGTTGGTGCCGTCAAAGCCAACACCAACAGCACTGCCGCAGCCTCCGAGAGAATTGATATCGAAGCTGTCAAGCTGAGTAAGGTCAGCTTCGGCTGCTCCCGGTGTACCCGGATTAGGGCTTATATCTGTATTGGACGCAAGTGCAACACCTGCTATACAGATAAGTATAAACATAAAACGCATATTTTGTCCTCCTTAGTTTGTTCAAGAATTCCTATCAATATTATAACTACTATATTAGAAACAGTTGTCAATACTGGTTTTGTGATTAGCTACAAAATCATCATTCAACCAAGAGATTCTGGAGTTCACAGTTCAGTCTATCAAAATCGATCAGAATAGCCATATTGCGGATACGAAGCAGGACAGCCTCGAACCCAGGAATGGTAACCCCTCCATCCCGGTGTACACTAAGAAGGGTTTTACCTGCTGCTATAAGCATTCTTTCGGTAAGAGCTCTTTCGGATTCAGGGAGTGCCTCCGTTATAGTGACCAGTCTGTCGGCCCGGGTAACAGCTATTTCCGCTGTTTCCTGTGTTGGCGGGAGTACCATATCGCAGCAGGCTTCTCCTATCATGATAAGATCGTGAACATCATCGGGAGGAAATGCTGCTGCGTTCAATGCAAGAATACACCGCTCGGGAAGGGTTATGGGAGCAACCCTGAGAGCATTCAGGTATGAATCGGCGGCATCACGGTCTCTCCCGGATGCTGTTTCGGTCATCGCCTGAAGCACCCATCCTTTCCAGTATGAAGGATAGATGCTGTTGAACTTCACGGCAGCATTCCCGGCTGCAAGTATCATTCCGTCATCAAGATAAGCCTGGGCCAGGAAAAGCCAGGTTCTCTCTTCGAACGGTATCCATGAAGATGCCCTCTCGAGTATCACCGAGGTGCTGTTAGGTGATCCGGTGCCGGACAGACCAAGCACTCTACCACGTTCCAGAAGACTGTAGCCCCTGATAATTATCATGCTCCAGAAAAGAGCTGCAGCCAGTAAAATAAGCAGTGCGGGTAATGGGATACGGATCGTTCTGTCTTTGGATGGTCTGCTGAGGATAACACCGATACAGAGAGCGACAGGAAGAGCTCCAAGGGGAGTTGCCAGCGGCAGATCAGCTGCCAGAAAAGGAAATATGCAGAGAAGAAGGGCGCCCTCGATAGTTGCAAAGTGTTTCTTTCGTATGATCAGCCATCCCGCAAGAAAGATAAGAAGAAAACCGCCAAGTCCCCATTCCACTAAAGGTGTAAGGATATCGGAATGAAGGTGGTCTATCCTTTTCTCAGGATCTCCCGCAAGTATCTGCACGCTCTCGCCGGCATCCTGGATAAGGGTCAGACGTGACTGACCGGAACCGGTTCCCATCGGTAAGTTCCGCATCAGCTGACCAGCTCCCGCCTGCCATGTGCGGCATCTGATTTCGAGAGAGGGAGCAATGCTGCGAGTGATATCGGGAGATGCCGTTACAATGATCTGCCCTGTGAAAAGAACCCCTAGAACGATTTCAGGACGAAGTTCCTTCAGCAGGTTACAGGAAAACCAGAGCAGTGCCAGAATTACAGCTATCCATGCAAGAACAAAATTTGTTAGAACGAGAGCAGTGCCTGTAAGAATCGCTGCGGGAATCCTTATCCAGGGTCTTCTGAATCCAGCGCCTGTTACAGCTGTTACAAATCCGACAGCCAGGAGAGCTCCAGGTCTGTTGGTATTTCCCCATATACTATTATTATGAACAATTATTTCGATAACTGCGGCTATTATCGATGCGCTCATCAGTGAAACCCAGATCGATCGGGAACCGACAGATCTTGCTATCCCCGCCGCTCCGGCAATGATCAGCCCGAAGGAGATCCACTTCACGGCTGGAAGTATTCCCTGTATCGGTATGGAAGCCGTAAGCATTCCAATCATAGGCAGGAAAGAAAGCATCGCTGCGGCGACCATTGCCCAGACAGGAATGCATTTTCTACCTGTGAACAGGACAAGCAGAGCGCAGACCGGGTAGACCGCGAGACGGGATGTAAGAGTCGAGTCGAACAATCCTGGAAAAACTGACAGCATAGCAAGCAGAAGAGCTGCAGTTACAGGTGCTACTCCGTGTACTACGGCTGTGTTATCGGAGCGAATTGCACAGTTTGCATTCTCTTCCCGCATTGAGTGGAGTCCGATCTAAAATATTTGTAACTTCCGGTCGTAATTGCATGCACGATATTTACACTCCCGAGTGGAGTCAATCCCGTAATTTTTCACAGGAGATCTATCCGTCAGAGCCACGGGCACTTTCAATATCGAACCCGCACGTTGCTAGATTACTCGAACGTACTCTCGACAGACGTATCCTGAAACACCTTGAAGTAGATGCCATCAGGGGTATCGCTGTCATATTCGCCTACGCCCACATAAGGACCGAGTCTCAAGAGATACAGGTCAGGCCAGCCGGCACCGGGAGTTGTATACTCCCCGGCGACGATGAATCCGCCATCGGAAGTGAGGTCAATAGATCGCCCCTTGTCGGCGCTCCCTCCCCCGTAGGTTATCTGAAATACGGAGTCACCGGTATCGTCCGTTCTAATCAGTAAAACATCCGATCCACCGCCGCCGAACGACCATGTAAATCCTGTAATTACGAAATCTCCCTGTATTAATCTTAATACGATCTTAACAACAGCTCTTCATTATTGTACTACAGTTTGTGAATACAACTTTGGGAGACATGAATGAATCCGGAATTGCGCATAAGGAATTGCTGTTGGCTATCAGTAATACTGGCTGTTCCATTCTTCCTGCTGGGCAGCATTCTGGTGGTACAAAGCATTCTACTTCCTGACAAGCTTATTCAATTTTTTCTAAATGGTAACTTTATCGCGGGAGTACTGCTTGTCTCAGTGCCTTTGCTGGTAATCGTTACTCTGTCCGTGAGCTTAAGAAAAGCACATAAAATGACAAGCAGACTCATGAATACTGGCTTGATCGGTGTCGCCAGATTTGTTTCGATTTATGAAACAACGAGAATGACAGGAGACGAACCTATCATGCGGATAGAACTGGAGATAACCACAAATGATCATGATCCCTACAGTATGCTATATATAGAAAACGCGAACCTGATAAAGCCCGGTGTCCTTTATCCCGGAAACAGATTCAGAGTTATGGTTGATCCAAACGAAAAGGAAAATATACTGATAGACTGGACACAGCAGAATTTGTTGAATCCCGATCATGGACACGAGGAAACCAGTGATTTGAGTAAAATGATAACTCCGTCTCCTGACGGTACAGAAGTTTCAGAGTGTATACCCATTCTATCCACGTGATCTATTCACTGTATAAAGTAATACAGTAACAAGCGGTTGCTTTCGCTCTCTGTATACAGTTCCCTCCGTGACAATATTGGTGAGACAATTCCCCTACCAGTAATTAGTCGTTCCCGGGACCGGACGTCACTTGTGACACTTACATCTATTCAAGGAAGCTAATCTCTTGAAGTTGTAAAGTAACAGATTACGAGACTTGACAACGATTTGTACATAAGGTACAATACGTACAGATAATGAAAGGAAGGAACATATGCCTGAAACTATTTCGACTGCTGATGCAAGAATGAATTTTTCAGATATCATCAACAAGGTTGCTTACGGTAATGAACCAATCGTATTGACTCGAAGAGGTAAGAGCATCGCTGCACTTGTTTCCATTGCTGAACTTGAACTGCTTCAAAGGATTGAAGATCATCTGGATATTGAAGATGCTAACGCAGCTTTAGCTGAGCCTGGCGAGAATATTTCAGCTGAAGAAGTGTGGAAATCCCTGGGTTTCTGATCAGTGACGTATTCCATTGAATTCAGACCTGCTGCTCTGAAAAATCTTAAACGCTTTCCAAAACGTGACTTAGTTCGAATCAAGAAGAGAATTGAGGAGCTTAGTAACAATCTACATGACCCGAAAACAACCAAAATGAGAGGGAAGAATTCTTATCATAGAGTTCGCTCTGGAGATTATCGTATTATCTATGAAATACAAGCACGTAGATTGATCATTCTTATCGTTAAGGTTGGTCATCGCAGGGATGTTTATAGAAATCTCAAATAGGATTTTGAACTTTTGCCCGTTGGGGTCGCCATTAAGGAAACACTACTCCCTTCAGGGGGAAGTACATCCGTATACCGAGTTTCCAGTTCATATCTGACGGAAAGGATGTTTGACTGCGGGTATTTCATATCGTATGGTCAGTTTCAGACGGGGAAATGGTGACATCTGCAAACGGATAAGCTGTTTTTGCGGTAGCTAATAAGATTGAGGAAAATCCACTTTCCTATAATTAAGAAGGAACGCCGGGATCGTGAGCCGGAGTTATGCGTCATTCGGTACAAATCCATAAAACATTGATATAGATTAACATACGAAAGTTATTTGACTTCTGCGATCGCGAAGGGTTATGATTAGTCAAAACTCAATCGGTGTAGGGAGGCATCATGTTAGCATCAATTTTACTGC
>JAIORS010000004.1 GCA_021108005.1 Candidatus Aegiribacteria sp. | reverse complement strand
GTATACCTCTAGACAAAAGTATATCCAGTCCACACATAAATGCCTCAAAAGAACCAGGCCTCCGGCTTATCTTCTCATAGGTACTTTTAGTAACACCGTAAACTGTAACTTCGATATCGCGGGGAGGGTATTTCTGGAAGAGATCCGCATGCTCCTCGGTAACCAGACAGGCATTGGTAAAAACTGACGTTAAAAGCCCTTTCTTCCTGAGTACCATGTATATATCAAAAAAATCTTCCCTTAAAAGGGGTTCACCCCCGGTGATCAGGCACCATAAAGCCCCCATTTCCACAGCCTGATCCGCGATATCACAAATCTGCTTCAGGGAAAGTTCTTTATTCTTCGCCTCATGGTCCCCCGCGGGAAGGTTTATATAACAGTGCGTGCAGTCATTATTGCACCGAGCCGTTATCTCTATATCAAAAAATATCAACCTTTTTCTCTTCGCTAATTTATCCCATAACTCAGATTCGGGAAACACCTCATAACTAACAGGATCGACCATATAACCTGCCTCGCATTTTTATCTTCTCTTTAACAAATCGGGGGAACAAACGCAAAATAAATAGTAACACCTGTAAAATATTCCATCTGCTTAACAAGGCTATTGTCCTTTTCATGCGTCCCGCACCGAACAGTATCTCGCGTCCATCTCGCTCAACTCTGGCCACTTTACCCAGCATATTATCCTCCGGAATGAACCCGTCTCTTGCCGGAATATTATCACCTTTGAGCAAATACATACCATTCCTTTTGCTTACAATCCTGTGTACGATAAGTTTTCTTTTGTCGGAAGGGAATACAAACGCCGCGATCTCACCTATATCGTAACCCTCCGCAGATCCGGTTACCGTAAGGATATCCCCGGCCTGTATAAAAGGCGCCATACTGGCCCCCTTTACCAGGAAACGAAACGCGCACCCTTTCTCATGAGCAGCGCTCATAAAAGAGATCAGATGTCGATTATTAAGAGATATTTTCTGAAAACTCATCATTATCGAAATAAACGGTTGTTATTGCTCCGAACTCGCCGTTGGACAAAGAGCGGGTATACTCATCCGAACACGATAAGCATCCCCCGCTTAACCATCTCAGAGACCAGGTCCAGAACATCACTTTCTATCTCTTTCCTTTCACCTTCATACTCCTCGCAAAACTCATCAACAATATCAAAAAGAGTTTTTTTCCCGTCCAACCTCTTACAAAGCGCCTTCCCGGTTTCATTAAGCGAAAAAATATCATCTTCTGCGTTACCGATTCCAGAAACCAGAGGTATAATAATAAACTCATCTTCGATTTCACGCGCGACGATATTCTCGGATAGTCCGCAAATACTGTTTAGATCGACTTTAACTCCGTTCATCACAACTCCTTTATCACTAGTACACTGTCAAGCATTATCTGTCGTGTCCTGCTCGTTCTTTGATGCCCCTGCGACGTTACGGAATCAGTTACATAGCGTTGCTATGCGCCTTCTTCCGTGCCTTGCAGGAACACCAAATAACTTCGCAATCTCCCGACAACTAATACCTGACAGTGTACTAGTCCAAATTAAATTGGATTATCACTTTTCATTCATTTATAAATCTATTAATCCGATCCTGCCAGTCTGCTACCTCCCAGGCCTTCTCCCCTTCTTTAACTAAATTCAGATACCGGGCCTGAGCATGCGCGATTTCACACAGATATTCCACAGGAGTATCCAGGTCACCATGCTCCATCCATGATTTCGCGGGACACTGTACACAAAACCCCCTGAGGAAACATCCGGCACAACGTTTAAGATACTCCGTGTTCTCCGATTCTCTTTCTCGTACTATCGGGAAAAAACTAACAACTCCGTCTTTTAATGTGCCTTTTCTAAGGTCATATACTGTATCGGGATGCCGGAGCATCAAACATAGCTGTAACATGCCGTACGCATCCACGCATCCTCCGCCATGTCCGGCACCGCAGAAAAAGATCTTTTTGTTCCGGGAACACATTACTTTAGAAAAATATTCTTTATGTGCCTTCAGATATTTCTCCTTATTCCTCGCGAGAAACTTAATGCCGTCCTCTGGTGAAACCCTGAGCTTCTTTATAAATTCATTCTTTTCGGTATCATCCCTGCGTGCCCGCAGGTCAAAGAACATTGCGTAAACAGGCAAACTGTTCATCCACGGTATGGTATCCGCCCAGGCTTCAAATTCTTCGATCTCATTTTTATTATACGGAAGCAGTGCGCTCTTCACCACAAACGGTACCTTTTTCTCCCGAAGCAGATTTATCCCTCTCAAATACATATCAAAAGAACCCGGTACACGACTTACCGCTTCATACGACTTCCTGTGCATTCCATAAACTGTGACTTCAATTTTTTCAAGAGGAGGGTATACAGCTAAAAAATCGGCAAATTCCGGAGTAATTAAACAGGCGTTAGTATATATTATAGTTTTTATACCAAGCTTTCTGGTAAAATAGTACAGTTCCTTGAAATCTTCGCGCAGAAACGGCTCCCCACCGGTAAAACATATGTTCAATACGCCCAGATCAGCGGCTTCTTTGATAATACGTTTCCATTCGTCAGTGGAAAGTTCTTTATACTGGCTGGCAGCATCATTTTCCGGAAGGTTGATATAACAATGCGCGCAATCATTGTTACAACGTTCGGTAAGTTCTATAAATAAATCTCTGATAATTGATCTGTTATTATTCAAAACGTGGTATTGAAAACTTTCACATAAGACATTCCTGGAGGCTACGAATTACTGAGTACCACACAAGGCGGGTTAAATTTGCAACCGAGAGCCCAACCCGGACCGCCTGCTTGCCCATATTGCATTTTACAAAAGTCCAAAACATTCTCTTCCGGTTCGCCCCGTCGTAATACCTTCAGCATACATTTATTCCACTTCTTTTTTTTGCTCTCCATGATAACACCCTTTCTTTGTTCATGTATTACAACTATATATAAACAATATTGATCTCACTATCGTATTATATTACTTAATCATACAGAAGTACATAAGATTGATCAAACT
Source organism: Candidatus Aegiribacteria sp. (assembly GCA_021108005.1). NCBI lineage: Bacteria > Pseudomonadati > Candidatus Aegiribacteria > Candidatus Aegiribacteria sp. The sequence goes on along the minus strand of JAIORS010000004.1, from coordinate 1,188 downwards.
CGTAACAAAAGGAACTATCTACCTATATTTTTTTGATACTGTCAATAATTTCATCACCCTTATTGAACAACATCATATAAACAGGTACTTTTCCCGCTATCTGATCTAAAAGCTCAAGCTCTTTCTCCCACCAGTCAAAAGTCCCCATGGGTTTGATCAGGTATTCCACCAGTTTTTTGAAGATAACCTTTTTATCGGAAATCCTGACCAATTGATTCACCTTACTTTGTTCTAAAAAGAATATCGCATGTAAGGGAACATAGCTTGCCGAAATATCCAGGATATCACCATTACTCCAGCTGCCATACACCGTAAACCCTTCGGGCCCCTGCTTTATGATATTTCGATCATCACAAAGTACTTCAGCGCCGTGTTTTTGCATCATCGCGGTAACGGTCGATTTGCCCGCCTCGGAATGTCCGGCAAAGGTTAGCCCCTTGCCGTTATAAATAACAGCGCTTGAATGAAGGTAACATCCCTTCCTGTCCGCCAGAAGCCTGGCAACAAATATCTGATCCGTGGGAAGGAACGTTAATGAAGTACTGTTACCTTTCTTAAAAGCATTTTCATCCGGATGGTAAATTTCTGCCCTGCTATGGTCGTTATTGAACACCGCTACGCGGTGAAGATCGGTTACTCCGCTATCCGGAAATATTCCGAGATACGTCCAGAAATCCTCCTTTTTATAGATCGACCATGGCGGCTTATGGTAGACATTCTCACCAAGATCTTTATCTTTTAGATCCGGTAGAAAAAAATGATGGCGAATATAAACAGTGTCTTCGCCCGGGCCTGTAACTTTGAACTGTTCTAATTTTGTATGAAAAGTATTACTCCTGATCGGTTGATCCGCTTCAACTTGAATAGTAATTCCGCCTATACGGTAATAAACACATCTTTTCTCTTTACTACTGTTCTCCATAAAAAACTCCATCTTACAATACTAACGGTAGTGTTGATTCTGCATTTCGAAAAGCCTGGAGTACATACCCTTTGTACGTACAAGTACAGGATATCCTAACCCCTTTCCTCGTTCTTGAAAATCTCAATGTTAATTTCGATGAGTTGATCGATAATCTTCCTTAGTTTTGAGTAATTAGCGACCATCTTCCTGATCTTTGGAAGTCTGCTCCGCGGAATATATACAATTCGTGTTTTTTGCTCACTGTTCTTATAAGTTAACCTGTA
>JAIORS010000003.1 GCA_021108005.1 Candidatus Aegiribacteria sp. | reverse complement strand
GGTGCATCTCCGTGATAATCCGATATCCCTGTTTAAAGAAAAGAATGAAATAGAGATCGAATTCCATTCGGAACTGAAGGATCCCCTTTCATTAATACTGAGCGGCTCCGCTGGAGGAGGTGTCCAACTAGCAACTGAGCTTTTCGCTCAGGCAGCAATCGCATCCGGCCTGGAGGTTTCAAAAAAGGGAAATTATCCTGTAACAGTGGGCACCGGGTTTTCCAGTACCGAAATCATTGTTTCTCCCGATCCTATCCTTTTCACAGGGGTCAAGAATCCGGATGTAGTGATAATTGTCTCGAAAGACGGCCTGGAACATTGCAGAGCTGTCATAGAGCGCATGAAAAATGGATTGCTCATTATTGATGAGAATATCGATACGCCACTAACCGGAGCTGAAGTCCTCAATCATGATTTCCATGGAATGGCGGGAGCCAGGGGCGCAGCTCTATATGCGCTGTTTTTCTATCTTCATCGCAATCCGGTTATTCCTGTTGATGCATTAGTCAGCGCTCTTGGAAGAAGTGGAATTTCAGATAAGGTTGATCTGGACATGCTGTTGAACTTTGAGATTGAGTGAATAAGTAGTATTCGGAATCTCACGGCATCATCATGGATGCTCACGATAGGACGTTTTATGAAAAAGGGTATTCAGGTAATAGTAAGTGCTGTAGTCATGCAGATATGCCTTGGCGGCGTGTATGCATGGAGCATTTACACTCCCGTATTAAGAAATGTTTACGGTATGACCGGTGGCCAGACGGGAAGCATCTTCGGAATTACGATAGCTGTATTTTCTGTTGCAATGATCTTCGCAGGACGATTCCAGGAAAAGTACGGACCTCGTGTTGTTTCTTTTATCGGAGCTCTCTTTTTCGCTGCTGGATACATTCTATCCTCGCAATCAAACGGATCATTCCTGATTCTTGCTGCCGGTATAGGCGTTCTGTCCGGTATTGGCATTGGCTGCGGTTATGTCTGCGCTCTTGCGACTGCCATCAAATGGTACCCGAAGAGGAGAGGTTTGATAACCGGTATAGCGGTTATGGGATTTGGCGGTGGCGCGATTCTTCTGTCCAGGATCGCTAACGGGATGATGAGTAACGGGATTGATGTGATGCAAGTATTCCTGGGAGTAGGATTGGTTGCAGGAGTGATACTTATCGTTTGCGCGCTGTTTCTCAAACTCCCGCCGGATATGATAAAAGGGAAGGACGACAGTGGATCAGTTATCGGGAAGTCGCTCCGGCAGCCGCGCTTCATATCCCTCGTAGTAGGGATGTTCGCCGGTACGTTCGGAGGGTTGCTTGTTATAGGGAATCTGGCACCGATAGGGATTTCATGGAATTTCACTTCCGCGCAGGCCGCGTCTGCCATCGGTCTGTTTTCAATCGGCAACATGGTGGGGCGTTTCGTCTGGGGAGTTGTTTACGACCGAATAAAGAATATTGCTATACCACTCTCTCTGGGACTTCTGGGAATCGCGATGCTGGCGTTGCTGCTTCCGCTCCCGTATGCAGGTTTTCTGACGGCTTCGCTCTTCATCGGATTCAGCTTCGGTGCCTGTTTTGTTCTATATGCCGCACATGTGGCAACACTTTATGGCAGCCGGGCGGTGGGAAATATTTATCCTCTGGTTTTCCTTGCGTACGGAGTTGCGGGAATTTCCGGACCTTCCCTTGGTGGATTTCTTTATGATGTATTCAGTTCCTATTCATATGCGACAATACTTGCGGTTTCAATTGCATGGATCAGTGCCGGAGTAATCATCTATCTCGACTCACGTGGAAGAAGCGGGAACAATATTCCCGCTACGTGAATGACGTTTTCTGGGAACTTTGCAATCGGGCTTCATGGGTGAGATAATCAATCGGAACGATTAGGAACTGGATTTGTGATCTGAGAATTCAGTTGAGCAAATTCTCTGAGTCGAGCAGTCAGGCTCGGAAAGCTGAGGAAAGATGAAATATGTCATATCTGCGTTTGTAATTCTTGTGCTCTTTTCGTGTTGCGGATACGATTCGGGGAATACTGCGCCGGGGGAATCAGCCGGTGCGGATACTCTTCACTATCTGGTGCCCTATGATTCTATCGGGATTGATGCAGGTGATTCCCGCTATGTGTTTGGCGATGTCCTGGAATGCCGCGTTTTCCCTGACGGCAGCATAGGAGTACTGGATTGGTCGATAACAACCGTGAAATTCTACACGCCGGAGGGTGAGTACATCCGGAAGTTCAATCCGGAAGGCACCCGTTCAGGTCAGTTCAGAGGATTGAATAGACTGGATTGCGACGATTCAGGTATCATTATGCTTGCGGATCTGTTCGGAGGTAAACTTGCGTGGTTCAACTCCGAATTCTCACTGATCGAAGAGGTGGTGTTCACTTCTCAAGAGGGGATAAGCCCAAGGTGCGTCTATTCTGTTCCGGATATGGGATTCGTTGGCTTCCTGCCCGTATTCCGGGAACCTGATTCCGCCGGTTGCGAGATAGCTCTGTTCAGAGGTTCTGATGAACCGGAAATCATCTACAGAAGGAAAATAGCTCTCTTCGATCCCTGCGGTAATTATCAGAAAGCTACGATCATGGTATTCACAGCGGATCAGAATGGAAGGGTATACATATCTGACAGGTCTGAAGAAACCTTCAGTATTGCCTGTTACTCACCCGAGGGGGATACCCTGTATTGTATAGACCACGATTATGAGCCGGTTCGGCGTTCTCAGGAGGACATAGACAGCTCGCTTGAACTGGCAAGTCAGAACTGGATTGATAGAACAGGAAATGATGAAGGATTCAACCTTGAGCCAACTGAATACCATCCTGCCGTACATACCATGATGGTTGATGGTACAGGGAGACTTTGGGTGAAGGGCGGTGGAGTGGATACACTCTACCATATCTTCAGTGACACCGGGGAGTTCATGTACGATTGTATGCTGGTCATGCCCGACTGGCAGGAGACATCTGGCTGGGCTGTTAATATCGGACCCTACGGTGTTGTCGCCAACACCAGTAACCCTGAGCGGTATCCTGTTGTTTACATGCTTGAGGAAGTGACCGAGGTGGTTCCTTTATCTGAGTGAAGGTTTGCAGCATTCTGTCCGGTCCGGTTAAATTGATAAATGTTTAAATTCCCGGAACGGCTTGAAATCAAGGTTCCTATTGCTGTATGCTCTTCTGGCGTATTGAAGCAGTATGAGGGAGATAATCAATTATTTTCATGGCTTCGACCATGGGCATTGAGACCTTCCTTAGAGCTTCTCTGTTCTGAAATGCACAGCTTTCATGAATACCACTGTTCCTTATGTATCTCGATTTTCGTTTACTCGCTCATTCCAAGCATCTGCCAGAAAAACGCGTACATATCGGATATCTGGTCCAGACCTTCTGACAGGCCCACTGCTCCACCGTGTCCGGCTCTTGCATGAATCGACATCAGAATGGGCGCATCTCCGGCCTGAGCAGCCTGCAGCCTGGCTCCGTACTTGAAACTATGTCCCGGAACCACTCTGTCATCGTGATCCGCAGTTGATATCATAACCGGAGGATATTCGATATCAGGTTCTATGTTGTGGTATGGAGAGTAATTGAGAAGGAATTCAAATTCATCAGGATCATCGGGATCACCGTATTCTGAGATCCAGGCCCTTCCCATTGTAAACATGTGAAAGCGAAGCAAATCCATCACTCCCATGGCTGGAGAAGCTGCACCGAAAAGATCCGGTCTCATGTTCAGGCATGCCGCGACCAGAGTTCCCCCGTTGGAGCCCCCGGAGATGGCAAGTTTCGGCGTTGAGGTGTAGCCTTCCTCTATAAGGTACTCCGCAGCTCTGATGAAATCACCGAATACAATCGGACGATTTCCCTTGATTCCGGCAATGTGCCATTCCTCACCGTACTCTCCACCCCCTCTGATGCAGGGAATAGCGTAGATTCCGCCCATCTCAAGCCAGACAAGCCTGGCTGTACTGAACCAGGGTCTCATCGAAACCCCGAATCCTCCGTAGCCGGTCAGCAGCGTGGGGTTCGACCCGTCCAGCTCAATATCCTTCGGGTAGACAAGAAACATGGGTATCATCGTTCCGTCGTGGCTCTCATAGAAAACCTGTTCTTCTTCGTATCCTGAAAGATCCGCGTTTATTTCAGGTGCCCAGAGGAAGGCGCTTTCACCGGTCTCGAAATCGTAACTGTAAACTTCTCCTGGATGGAGGAGAGAGCTGAATAGGTAGAAAGTTTCGGTGTCTGACTGAAGACCCCAGAATCCCCAGACTGTTCCCCGGCAGGGAAGTTCAAGTTCTTTCTGAAACTCGCCATTAATGCTGTACAGATGCATTTTATTGAAGGCGTCCCACGAATACTGCAGGACCAGCGACTCACTGTTGTTCAGGATAGAGGCACTCTCCAGTATCTCCTCTGCCTCGGGAACTATCTCTCTCCATCTATCACGGGAAGGGTTGGTTATGTTGATGCAGACAATTCTTTCGTGTGGTGCGTCAAGATCTGTATGAATATAGAATTCTTCACCTATGTTACCGATCAGTGAGTATCGAGCATCAAAATCCCCAAGGAATTCCACAATCTGTTTCTCTTCTGAGAGGAGATCTATGTAAAATATCCCGTTCTTTCTCACAAGACTGGAATCCCAGACCCAGATTATCAGGTATCTGCCGTCGTCCGTCTCATAGGCTCCCAGGAACCACTCAGGCTTGTCCGGTCGCTCGTAAATCAGACTGTCCTGATTCTGCGAAGTGCCAAGACGGTGAAAGAAGATACTCTGGCTCTCGTTTCGCTCTATATATTCCTGACCCTCCTCGGGCTGTTCGTATCTGGTATAGTAAAAACCTGAATTATCACCGTTCCAGCTGACCCCGCCCTTTGTCCAGAGGATAGTATCATTCAGAGCAGCCTGTGTCTCTATATCCATTATGTACCATGTGGACCAGTCCGATCCGCTCCCGCTGGTCGCCCAGGCGAGCAGATTACCGTCATCGGTTACGACGGTTCCGGCAAGAGACAGCCTTTCCTCCACTGGAAACTCGTTCGGGTCGATAAGCACAATCGGTTCAGCATCAAGGGTCTCTCGGTAGCAGAACAAGGAATGATCCTGAAGCCCGTCGTTGAGGGTGAAAAAGTAGCGCTCACCTCTCTTGTAAGGCATTGAATAGCGCTGGTAGTCGTAAATATCCTCAAATCTTTCTCTTATCCATTCTCTGCGGGGGATATCCTCGATGAAACCCTCCCAGAGGTCGTTCTGGGCAGCTATCCACTCCAGTGTTTCAGCGGAATCAACATCCTCAAGCCAACGGTATGGATCCGGAACGAGTGTTCCGAAGTAATCATCCACCTGATCGGTAACTCTGGCTTCAGGATATTCGATATCGATAGCACCGGTGGAAGCACAGATCGCCAAGACAGAAAGCACTATTATCAATTTCAACTGACTACTCCATCCGATTAAAAAAAAACTAAT
>JAIORS010000002.1 GCA_021108005.1 Candidatus Aegiribacteria sp. | reverse complement strand
AATTTCTCCTGGTGGGACTGGAGAAGAAAAGCCATGAGGCTGAAACAGGCTGGAAGGGGTGGAACAGGCACCGTATTCCGCAATAAGGGGCTTAAGGCGCTTATTGTAAAAGCTCCCCAAACAAGACCCGTCTGGACAATTTCCTGGCAGGATTCATCCCCGGGGGGAGGTATCCAATGATTGATATAAGAATTGTGGACGCGATTATTGAAAAATGGAATACTGATCCTGACTTCGTTATCGAAATGATGCAGGATGTTCAGGATGAATTCCGTTATATCCCGAAGGAAGCTCTTGAGCACATTGCCGACAGAACCGAAAAACCACGGGGCAAGTTGTTCCACATAGCAACCTTCTACAGAGCTTTCAGCCTTGATCAAAGAGGCGAAAAAGAAATCCAGGTCTGCATGGGAACAGCGTGCTACGTTAAAGGAGCTCCGGACGTTCTCGCTGCTCTTGAAAGGGAGCTTGGCATCTCAAGCGGAGAAACGACATACGATGGTAAATTCACTCTTACTGAAGTCAGGTGCCTTGGCTGCTGTGGAATTGCTCCCGTGATAACGATTGGCAATGAGGTTATTGCAGAGGTCAAACCTTCACAGGTAAGCAACCTTATCTCCAGTTACTCCAAAAGCTGAGGGGGTTATCATGAATACAAATGCAATAGACCAATTAAACACTCTTCTTGAATCATCCTCATGCGGATCAAGTGATACGGCAGTATTCCTCACTGTCCATCTCGGCACTTGTGGAATAGCCGCTGGAGCAGGTAGAACGCTGCAGGCTGTGAGAGCCTTTATTTCATCCGGAAACGTTCAGTCCATTGATCTGAAATCCAGCGGTTGCGCAGGCCTTTGCAGCTGTGAGCCCATGGTATCCGTCAGCAGGAATGGTGAGCAACCGGTTATGTACCTCAATGTTACCGAGGATAAAGTCAATAACCTGTTTGACTGTATAAAAGGAGTAAAAACAGCTGAAGAATGCCATTTGCAGACTATTACCCATGACGATCCCTTCTACCTCAAACAGCAAACGGTAGTATTTGTCAATCGAGGGCTCATCGATCCGGAAAGCCTTGATGATGCTCTTGCAAGTGGGGCCTACGAAGGGCTGGCCAGTATACTGGATAATATGGATCCCGCAGAAGTCATCGCAGAAATAACAAGATCGGGACTTCGAGGAAGGGGTGGTGGTGGCTTCCCGGCAGGAGTGAAATGGTCTTCCTGCGTCAACGCTTCTGAACGGACTGGAGGTATCCCTGTAATTGTATGCAATGCGGATGAGGGAGACCCTGGTGCATACATGGACAGATCTATTCTGGAGTCCGATCCTCATTCAATCATAGAGGGCATGGCCATCGGAGCATACGCGATCGGGGCTGATGAGGGTTATATCTACATCAGAAAAGAGTACCCCCTCGCCATGGAAATCCTTGAGAATGCAATCCGGCAGTCTCACGAGAGTAACCTGCTTGGAAAGGGTATACTCGGAACTGATTTCTCTTTCGATCTCGTCATTCACCGCGGAGCAGGAGCATTTGTCTGCGGTGAATCATCCGCTCTCATGATCTCAATGAGCGGTATGCCGGGTGAACCCAGGGCGAAGTACATTCATACTGTTGAATCCGGTTATAAGGGACGTCCAACAGTCCTCAATAACGTCGAGACCCTGGCTAACATTCCGAGAATCATTACAAAGGGAGCAAAATGGTTCGCATCCATAGGAACCGGAGATGTCTCCGAGAATCCATGGAATGGCTCATCCGGCACGAAGGTTTTCTCACTTGTCGGGGATATAAAGAAAGCCGGGTTAGTCGAGATTCCCATGGGTATTACTCTCAGAGAAATCATCTTCGATATCGGTGGAGGCATACCAGGTGGAAGGAAATTCAAGGCTGTTCAGACCGGAGGTCCCTCCGGAGGAGTTCTTCCCGCTGACAAACTTGACCTTCCTGTTGATTTCGACACCCTCACCGATGCAGGCTCCATGATGGGATCGGGCGGTATGGTTGTCATGGACGATGAGACATGTATGATCCAGATAGCAAAGTACTTCGTTGATTTTCTCAAGGATGAGTCCTGCGGCAAGTGTACGCCCTGCAGAGAAGGGCTTGTCGCGCTTGGAACCATTCTGCAGAGAATTATCAGCGGAGATGGCCGCCAGGGTGACATCGAACTTCTCGAGGAATATGGACAGAATATGTGCGAAACCAGCCTGTGCGCGCTGGGTCAGACCGCGGCCAATCCTGTTCTCAGCACCATCGAGTACTTTCGTGATGAATATGAAGAACATATCAGGGACGGAAAATGCGGAGCGCTCAAGTGCAAGGCGCTTATCGAGTTCCGCATTAACCCGGAGAACTGTACAGGCTGTACTATTTGCGCCCGAAACTGCCCTGTAGACGCAATCGAGGGCAGCCTGAAGGAGCCACATGTGATAGACCAGGAGAAATGTATACGCTGCGGAGTATGCAAAGAAGTATGCAACTTCAACGCGGTGGAGGTTCTGTAATGGCTGACAAAAATATGATAACAATCGAAATTGACGGGAAATCAGTCTCGGTTGAGAAAGATACTACCATTCTTGAAGCCGCCAGAGTAATCGATATCTTCATCCCGGCTCTCTGCAACAGTGAGCTGGTGGAGCCGTATGCGGCATGCAGGCTCTGCATCGTGGAAGTTGATGACGGAAGAAAAACGAAACTCGTTACTTCATGTAATTATCCGGTTAGAAGACCCATCAGGGTATATACTTCATCGGAGAAGGTGCTCAGGAACAGGAAAATCACTCTGGAGATGATGCTTTCAAGGTGGCCCAATGTACAGGTCATCAAAGATCTCGCAAAGAATGCCGGTGTCGAAAAAGCACGTTATCAGCATCCCGCTGTCGACCTGAATCCCAACGCCTGTATTCTCTGCGGTCTCTGTATGAGAGTCTGCGAACAGGGCATCTGGGAAAATATCATTAACTTCACGAACAGGGGCGCTGAGAGGGCTGTGCGAATGCCATACGATTCCGAGCAACCTCATTGCGTTGGGTGCGGTGCCTGCGCTGAAATTTGTCCCACCGGGGCAATAACCATGGTGGATGATCCCAACCAGCCGTACGACGCCGAAATGATAAGAAAAGCCGGTATGAGAATAACCGAGGAGATGATCAAGTACGACGAGGAACAATGCGATATGCGCGGAGTGGGAACAGCCCACCTCGTTGAGATAATGGATGCCTACGATCTCCTCCCTGTCATGAACTACCGCTATGGAAAGCATGAAGATACTCCGAAGATCAGCTCTGACATTTTCAGAAAATACTTCACAAAAGGCAAACCTGATGGATGCTGGCTTGGATGCACAATGGCCTGCGCCAAGGCTATCGAGAACTTTGAATTGAAAACCGGTCCTTACAAGGGTGAGAAAGTACTTGTTGACGGTCCGGAGTACGAAACACTTGGCGGTTCATCCAACATGGGCATATTCGATCCCTATTTCGTGGCCGAGTACAACTTCTACTGCGATACGTACGGACTCGATACGATCTCCTTTTCAACGGGAACATCCTTTGTCATGGAATGTTACGAAGCAGGCGTTCTTGATAAGGAGAAAACCGGGGGGCTTGAAATCCCCTTCGGCGCCAAGGATGCGGCACTTGAACTGCTCCACCAGATAGGCCGCGGAGAAGGCTTCGGCCTTATAGCCGGCAAGGGCATTCGATATATGAAAAAGTACTTCGTAAACTATTTCGGGGCTGATCCGGGCTTCGTATTTGACATAGGCATGGAAGCCAAGGGCATGGAATACTCGGAATACGTCACCAAAGAATCCCTTGCCCAGCAGGGCGGTTACGGAATAGCCTTAAAAGGCGCCCAGCATGACGAAGCATGGCTCATCTTCATGGACATGGTCAACAAGCAGATACCAACCTTTGAAGATAAGGCGGAAGCCCTTCACTACTTCCCCATGTGGAGAACCTGGTTCGGCCTCTGCGGGTTATGCAAGCTCCCGTGGAACGATGTTGAACCTGCGGACAACGCCGAAACGGATGAACCTGCAAAAGTTCCCGCACACGTTCAGGGGTACTGCGAGTTTTTCGAAGGCGTCACCGGAAAACCCCAGACTATGGACAGCCTGGTAAGGATGTCCGAGAAAGTCTACAATTTCCAGCGTGTATTCAATCTGAAAATGGGCTTCGGCAGACGTGAACATGATGCAATACCTTACAGGTCCGCCGGTCCCGTAACAGTTGAGGAATACGAATCCCGTCAGGAAAGGTACGATACTCAGCTTCGAGAAGATGTGGGTATCGATCCTTCCGGAATGTCCTCCGAAGAAAAGGTTGCTCTTACGCGTAACCATAGAGAAGCGCAGTACGAACAACTTCTGGACGCGGTATACAAGCGCAGAGGCTGGACGAACGACGGCGTTCCGACAGTTGCCAAACTCATGGAACTCGGGGTGGACTTCACAGATGTAATCGAGCTTGTCAAGAAGCACGGAGGATAATCGAATAACGGGCGGGAACGGATTACGTTCCCGCCTTGTTCAACAATCATGATAACTGTCAATGGAATTACACTGGACTGGTACGAAGGTAAAACCGTCTACGATGTCATACAGGAAATGAACTACCTTTTCCCTCTCCTTATAGCTCGAATAAACGGCAAATTCATACCCAGAAACAAATACGATTCCACGGAAATTCCCGATGAAGCAACTGTAGACATAATCCATCTGATGTCCGGCGGATAAAAAACTGAAAGCTTTCTTCAAATAATTTGCAGATTAAAATGGAGGATCAGCCTTCATTGATAAAGTATCCTGCTGAGTCGAATGACCCGGCTCAGGAAGCAGCATTCTTGATCCAGCCGAAATCAACACATCTGAAATGATGAGAAATGGATTTTCTTCCCCGGTATCCAGAGCCGCGTTCATCACGAGCAGTCCATCATTCACGCCGGCAGATAGAACAATGTATCCGATGTTTCCAAAGTCAATCTCCTGATTCAGCTGACTGTTAAGACCCATAATCGCAGCGATTGGTTCCATATCCGCAACCAGCATAAGACCGCCGCTGTTCTCCATGCGCAATCCGGAAGAAGCGATGTAATTTTCGAAGCTTATCCCTTCGGCTACATCCTGAAGTGTAAATCCGCACGCTATTACAAACATGTCATCAAATACACCGAATTCTGTAGCGTCTATTCCATCTGCAAGGTATCCTTTGATCCCGTAACACGTGCTTCCCTGAAAATCGAACGAGCTGAGGTCATATCCTCCTGACATCATGAACAGACTGTATATTTTGCTCAGCATCTGATCAACAGCATCTGTAGCGGTCAGCCCATATTCAAGAACCCCCGCGTACTCATCGTTTTCGAGATTGAGCGCGAAATACGTATCACCCGAGAATGCATCAAGAAGTTCTTCCACGGAACCGAATCCGAACATTTCCATACCGGGTTCGAACTCCCGGTTCAAACCCTCAGACAGGATGATACTTCTCAAGGTCTCCATGTCGAAACTAATCCTCAGTGCTCCGCTGATATCGGAGGGAATATTTACATCATCCCCGTTCGGCTCTGACGCAATGATAGAAGAGTACCTGATGGCGTCATCTCCTGTTATCAGGACAAGCAGGTTCAATTTCAATATCGTCTCATCTGTAGAGCAGGTAATGAGCAGGCTTTCTATATCATCCTGTCCGGAAAATTCACCCAGTCTGACAAACAATTCCGCTGCTGCGAGATCGGACGATGATTTTTCCCGGAAACGGTTGAAACTCTCATCGGAATCGATACCGATACCAAGTGATTCCTCGAACTGCTCAAGAACTGTACTCGAATGAGCAATGACTGCAATGGTATACCCACCTGACTCCGTGATAAGGATCTCGGAATCGTCAGCATGTTCTGTAATTCGAATGAAATACTGCTCGACAACAGCTGTATTGCTGGAAGACATGTATATGGCGATGAGAACGACATCATTCCTGTTAAAATCGATAATCAGCCCGATCTCTCCTTCGGGATCCAGTGCCAGCGCATCTACCCATCCGTTCCAGTCGAGTGGAGTAAATCCGAGGATATCTTCAACTTCCACCAGATTTTCTCTTAATGGAGAGATTTCGTCCGTCAGATCAGAAAGAACCTCCTCCATCCCTATTTCCTCAGGATTGAAGGTCAGGTATACATCATATCCTGCAGGCATCGAATCAAGTAGAGTTGGTCTATGTTCCATAGTTTCACATGAAATCAGTACCGGCAGAATTATTCCTATGAATCCAATTGCTGTCCTTCTCATTAATGTCTCCCTTATTTTTCGCAATGCCAGATGGATACATGTATAAACATGAATCTGAGCCCTTTGTGGGGAGTATGAACACTGTTACGTTGAAACTCTCCGGATATACAGACTATGAAGTTCCAATAAGTTTTTTAATCTCTGCAAGCAGATCTTTAATTTCAATAGGCTTTTCCATAAAAACGTTTACCGGTATGTAACTCGAATCCGTCCCCACGTCCTTCTCAAAGTGAAATTTCAACATATCTGCATCCTGATTTACAGCGGTTATCATAATTATTGGAATATCCTTTGCATTCTCCTTCGATCTGATTTGCTCGCTTGCCCATATCCCGTCACCCTTGGTTTTCATCATGATATCCAGCAGAATGATATCTGGAACTTTTTCCATAACTTTTTTAAGCGCTTCTTCACCGTCATGGGCAGTCCGTGTTTCGTAACCATTGCTCTTCAGAACTATTTCAGTGGTTTCTACAAAATCAAAATCATCATCCACAATAAGTACTTCTTTGGGCATTACTTTTCCTCCTTCTGGAATTCAGGAAAACGTACTTCTACTGTAGTTCCTTCCTGCAATTTGCTTTTTAGCTTAATACAGCCTCCGTGAGCATCAACTATTCTCCTGACTAGTGAAAGACCAAGACCTATGCCTTCCCTTTTTGAATCACGTCTGGTATTCTCGCCACGATAAAAGATATCGAATATTTTCTGCGTTTCTTCTTCTTTAATACCAATACCATGATCCTCCACTCTCAATAGGAAACGATTTTCATCTATTTTCCCCGTAACCTCAACCTTGTTACCGTGTCTGCTGTATTTAACAGCATTATGAATTATATTGGTAAACACTCTCCTGATAAGCTCTGCGTTGCCGTAGATAAGGGGGCAATCATCACAAAGATTCCAATTAATTTCGATACTACGACTATCGGCATATTCAGTCATTTCTTCTATAATTGAAGCAAATAATTCTGCAATATTGAACTCTTCCTTTTCGAGTTCATTTGCTCTTTCCTCAAGACGAGAAAACACTAATAGATCATTTAAAAGATCTATAATGCTTTTTATCCGCAATTTTGCTCTATTGAGATATTCTTTTTGCTTATTAATATCTCCATCAAGGTATCCATCTAATATTACGTTAATAATATTATATACAGAGGCTAATGGTGCTTTTAATTCATGAGATACTTCAAAGGTGAAACTGGATTTTGCTTTTGTTAGCTCAATAGTGTTCGTATAATGTCTGCTGCATTCCTCTGTAGCTTCAATTGAACTGGCATTCAGTTTTTTCAGGGTTTCAATCATTAATGAAATATCAGACTCGAAATTGTTGTGCCAGTTTTCAATTCTGTTCAAATGGCATTCTGAATCCATTATCTTGCAATCTTCAGATTTCATAGATTTTCCTAATTTCCTAAGTTAATGTATTTATATAATATATGCAAATTATGTAAGACAATTCTGAGTGTGTCAACCTAAATTCAGAATAATCGAATCCAGCTTCTACAGACCAAGATTGTTTTCCACATCAAGAACACTGCTAAGCTTATCAAGAAGATCAGACATACGATATGGTTTAGAAAGGAAATCTGAGATAGTATTTCCGATGAACTGTTTTTCAACATCAGTTTTACTGTAACCACTCGATATTATAACAGGAATAGTGGAATTCATTTCCCTGAGCTTCAGGCAGGTTTCTTTTCCATCCATATGCGGCATCGTGAGGTCAAGAATGATACAGACAATTTGTTCCTGTTTCTCTGTAAACAAATCAAGAGCTTTATTCCCTCCAGTAGCAGTCAGCACTGAAAAACCCAGTATTTCCAGCATCTCTCTGCCAACTGCAAGAACAGTTTCGTCATCATCAACAAGAAGTATGGTTCCATTACCAATCAGTTTGCTACCATTTCGCAATTCCCCAGGCGCTGAATCTGAAGAATCCTTAGATGCCGGGAACGCTATCGTTATTGTTGACCCCTTTCCCGGGTCGCTTGAGACTCTGATAGCACCCCCGTGCCCCCTGACGATTCCTATCACAGCGGCAAGACCCAGCCCCCTGCCGAAGAATTTTGTGGTAAAGAATGGATCAAACATGCTGACGATTGTTTCTTTACTCATTCCGCAACCTGTATCCGATACTTCGATGAATACATACGTACCTTCCAGCTTTTCCTGCGTGATGTATTCTTCATTCATTCCTGAGCCGTCAAATTCCATTACCCCTGAAGCAAGCCTGATAATACCACTCTTTTCGCCAATTGCTTCTGAAGCGTTTGTGATGAGATTCATGACTATCTGGCTGACCTGTGAAATGTCGGCTTTGATTGGCGGCAGCTTTTCAGCAAGGTTGTAATTCAGAACTATATTCTTTGATATTGATGTTTTGAGAAGATAAGCCATTTCTTCAACAACATTGTTAAGACTCAGAGTTTCTATTATGAATTTCCCTTTTCCCGAATACGCCAGCATCTGTCTGCTATGCTTTCTCGATTTGCATGATGTTTGCATGCGTTGAAGAAGACGGAGAAAGACCTCTAAGTGCAAGATCAGCGTTTCCAAGAATTCCAACCAGCAGATTGTTGAAGTCATGAGCAATGCCGCCAGCAAGCACGCCAAGGCTCTCCAGCTTCTGTGCATGCTGAACACTCTTCTCGAATTCAAGGCGCTCCTCCTCCGCCCTTCTACGATCCGATATGTCTCGAACAACTGACTGGAGGAAGTTTTCTTCAGCGATAGACACCCTGTTCAAAGCCACCTCAGCATAAAACGGAGTTCCGTCAAATCTACAATGAAGCCATTCGAAAAGCTGGGGAGTATCCTTGAGCGCTTTTAAAGCTCTTCTTTCTCCCAGGAAACGGGATTTTTTACCGTCAGGTTGGAGTTTAGGAGAAAAACGGTAAGGTGATTTTCCAATGATTTGCTCTCGCGTGCAACCGAACATTGTCAGAGTCACTGGATTACAATCCACAATTCTATAATCCTTCATTATGAATATCGCGTCCCTTGCTGAACTGAAAAGACTACGGTAACGTTGTTCGCTTTCCCTGAGTGCGTTCTCCGCCTTTTTCCGTTCAAGTATTTCACGCATGAGCATATCGTGTGAAAGACAGCCCGCTAACGATAAAGCGAATTTTGAAACAACACTTCTAAGCAGGTTGATTTCTCTTTTTCCAAAAGGTTCTTCTCTGGATATTGAGTATAGTTTGAGAATGCCTATTTCATTCAGAGGAAATATCGTAAACATTCCCTTGTTCATTCCGCTTTCAGTAACCAAATTCTGAAAAGCTGCCTCAGAAGAGGTTACACTTACAATTTCGCCAGTTCTTAGTGCTTCAAAAAGCGGGTTGTTAATCGAAAGATGAGTATCCTTTACCTTGAACTCAGGATAAGCATATGTGAGAGAAACTTCATCAGAATCATTCTTGGGAGTCAGGAAAACATTTCTGATCCAGACGGATACGAACCCCAGATTCTTTCTCAGCATAAGTGCTTTGAGAAACCCGATGCAGTTTTCTCTCACATTGATTGAAGTGCCAATTGAAAGTGACAGTTCGTATAGAAGAGAAATCTCCTGAATAGTCTTTCCGGAATCCACGCAGTCCTTACTCATACAGAACCATTACAACCGTTGTAAGATTCAGATATTCAAGATATCGCTCTCCTAAGGATGAAATCTCTCCCAGTGTCAGGACTCCTTCAGGAATTTCCTCACTATCAGCAGACTGAATTCCACCAATTATTGCCTTGAGTTCCTCAGGATAGTCATTCTCAAGAAGAAGCGCTCTGGATATGCAGTCAGAGATAAGATAGTGACAAATCCTTCGGCCTTCAGGTACGCGGCAATCTTCCGCAGCCATCTGAGCTGCCTTGATCAGAGATTCTTTCTTCCCGCCTAGAATATCGACTACCGCATTGCCCTGCACTTCCCCTCCACAGATAATGTCGCCATCATCGGTCAGCGCGACTGTAGCGCGCCCTATATTTTCACAGCCCTCTCTGAATAATCCAAGAGGGTATTCTTTTGCTATATCGTAGAAATTATTTTCAGAAAACTTCCTGCCCGAATCGTTTTCAATAGCCTTACGGTACACTTCGAAAGCATTTTCCCAGTTGAATTCACTGATCAGGTTTCGATCTGTTCTCGTCGCAACAAACGGACCAAACATTTTCTTCCAGCCATGACGGACGCCAAGAGAACTCTCAAGTTTCACAAGAACAACTATCGCTGCGTTATTGAAAAATCCCTCAGATGAAAAAAGGCAGAAGTCCTTCTTCATGCTCTGGTAGCCTGCTCCTCCACCGAAGTAATTAACGGAATTTCCCAGCTTATCCAGCATCTTCGACAGGAATAAACCAATATTAGGAGCCATCCCGTCGATCAGAATAATAGTAGTGTATTTAGCGCCTGATTCTATATTCTGAAATCCTTCAAAATCAGGAATTTTTATGAAATCCGGTTCCTTTATACTTACAACAGCCGGTCTCCCTATTCCGGGCATTTTACGGATGACTGCTCCTTTGGTGAATTGCATCTCGCCATGAATGATACCGGGAAAGATCCCGCCGAAAAAGCATATCTCCTTCTCATTCAAGTCGTCTGCAAGACCATCGATGTCAGGTATACTGTCTTCCCCGATAAGAATCATGACCACTTCATCGGCTTTCGTATCAAGCCGTGAAACAGCTTCAACGATGCTGTCTCGGTTCGCTTCAGCCAGAAACATATTCTACCTCACAAATTTCCTGCTACATTTATTCTATACGAATTTCGATCCAGCGCCAAGTTGAATGAATCAACTATAAGGCATTTTTACAGATTCTTCAAGAAATTATCAATCTGCAGCAGTAGGCAGACGTACACCGGTATACAGTTCAACTCGTCAAGCATGACAATCAGTTGTTTTATGAATAATCCTAATAGAGTTTTACTCAGAAGATGAATTGTTACATATTCAAAAGGAATGATAACAGAATGATTTGTAATCACTGCACCTTATCCAAACCTCTTCTTTGGTGATTAAGTTTCAGTAATAACCTAAGGTGATACATGGCGGAAAACCCTATCCAGAATAACCAAAAAGCGGATATGCTTGATAACGCTCCTGTAATCATCGCAATTCACAATATGAATCGAAATATCATCTGGGCTAATAAGGCATATCAGGAAGCCACGGGATTGTCTCTGCAGGAAATTGAAGGTAAGGAATGTCACTTAATCTGGGGGCTTGACGAACCTTGCCGAAACTGCCCCGTGAAAAAAGCAATTGAAACTGGAAAACCCTGCAAAGCTGAGCTGACTCCCAAAAATCAAAAACACTGGCCTGATAGTCAAGGTTCATGGCTGGTTAAGGCAACACCTAACAGAAATGAGAATGGTGATATCATCGGCGCAATTGAGGCTGTCTACGATATTACTGAGTATAAACAGACGGAAAATGTATTACAGAAGAGCATAGAACATTTTAAATTGCTTATCGAAAACACCACGGATATAATCATCATGCAAGATCTAACAGGAAAATATCTTTACTACAATTCCCCAGCCGTTTATGGATTCAAACAAGAAAACCTGTTGGGCAAAACCCCTTACGATTTCCATACACCGGAAGTCGCAGCACAATTGATGAATAGACTGAGCCGCACGATTTCTACAGGGTTAGTTGTAAACGAAGAAACGAAATTTGACTGCCAGGGTGAGATACTTTGGTTTCTAGATCAATCTTCACCTGTAAAAGACGCGATGGGCAGAACAATAGCTGTGATAACCATTTCCAGAAACATCTCTGACCGTAAAAAGGTGGAAGAAACGCTGCGGGAAAGCGAGGAACAACTGCACACTCTGATTGATGCCATGCCGGGCTTCATATGTTTTAAGGATGGAGATGGACGCTGGCTCAAGGTCAACGATGCCGGCATTCGTATTTTCCAGCTTGAGGGTATGGACTATCAGGGAAAAACAGATTCCGAACTGGCTGAACTCAATAATCGTCTTCAAGGTGCATTCCTTACATGCAAAGAATCCGATTCAAAGGCATGGAATGAGAAACGTCTTTTTATGCAAGAAGAGAGTATTTATCAGTCTGACGGTACGGTTCGAGACTACGATGTAATTAAAGTTCCAATTTTTCATTCTGATGGCAGTCGAAAGGGTATTGTTGTTATTGGATATGATATCACCGAACGCAAGGAGGCAGAAAAGGCATTACGTGAGAGCGAAGAAAAATTACGTACTATCCTTAATAGTATGCCGGATATAGTACTACAACTAGATACAAATCTAACGATTTTGTGGGCGAATAAAGCAACTCTTGAAATGAAACCGGATGCAATAGGTCAGTTTTGCTACAAGGCACTTCCGGGCAGAAATAGCATATGCCCAGGCTGTCCGATTGTTAAAACGCTTAATACAGGAAAAATTGAAAGGGGAATTGTCCATCTTCAATCAATGGCCGGTGCTGGCGAAAGCTACTGGGACGACGTTGGAGTACCAATAAAGGATTCCCAGGGAAAGATAACCACTATCCTTAAGATTGC
This sequence comes from Candidatus Aegiribacteria sp., assembly GCA_021108005.1. Taxonomy (NCBI): domain Bacteria; kingdom Pseudomonadati; genus Candidatus Aegiribacteria; species Candidatus Aegiribacteria sp. The sequence continues at coordinate 5,225 of JAIORS010000002.1, read as the reverse complement.
AAGAAATGTTACTGAGAAAAAGATAGCAGAAGAAGAAATACGAAAGCTATCAAAAGTTGTGGAAACAACTCCGGAAGCGATTGTGATGACAGATATGCAGGGAAAGCTAGAATACGTAAACCGGGGACTTCTTACACTTGGCGGTTTTGAGGATGATAGTCTATTAATTGGGGAATCGTTCTTTTCATTCAGCAATGAAGAAGGCGTAAAACAATTAAAAGAAATAATTATTCCAACTGTTCTATCTGAAGGTAAATGGAGGGGAGAAGTTCCTGTAAGACGAAAAGACACATCCATATTTCCATCAGAGATGGTTTGTTCGCTCATTAAGGATGAAGAGAATAAGCCAAAATATCTGTTATCTCAATTTCTCGATATCACAAGAAGAAAGAACACGGAAGAAAAATTACGCGAAAGCGAACAGAATTTCAGAGATATGACAAATCTTTTACCGCAAATTGTCTTCGAGATTGATACTGATGGAAATCTGAATTTTGTGAATAAACAGGCATTTGTTTCATTTGGATACTCTCAAGAGGACTATGAAAAAGGAATTAATGTTCTGCAGACACTAATTCCGTCCGACAGAGAAAAAGCAAAAGAGAACATACTGAATTCGTTGCATGGAAAAGACGTTGAAAATACAGAGTATACTGCCCTGAGAAAGGATGAAAGCACATTTCCAATTGTAATATACTCAAGTGCGATTCTCAAAGATAATAAACCCGTTGGTTTAAGAGGAATCATTGTTGACATCACCGAGCTTAAGCATGCTGAAGAGGAAAAGGCTCGGATCGAAGATCAATACCGTCAGTCTCAGAAGATGGAGTCTGTTGGCCGTCTGGCGGGTGGAGTGGCTCACGATTTCAACAACATGCTCGGAGTAATTCTCGGTTACACGGAAATGCTTCAGAGCAAGATATCCCCAGACCAACCGATCTATGCCGCACTTCAGGAGATCCATAAGGCCGCAGACCGCTCCGCCAACCTTACACGGCAATTACTGGCCTTTGCCCGTAGACAGACTGTATCGCCTAAAGTACTTGAACTTAATGAGACCGTAGAAGGAATGCTTAAAATGCTCCTGCGGCTTATTGGCGAGGATATAAATCTCTCATGGCTGCCGTGTACGGATCTATGGCCGATTATGATGGATCCGGCACAGGTTGATCAGATTCTTGCCAATCTGTGCGTCAATGGCCGGGATGCCATCGCAGGCGTAGGCAAGATGACTATCGAAACAAGAAACGTTCTTTTCAAAGAGTCCCATCGCAGGGAATATCCTGAATCTATCCCCGGCGAGTATGTTCTTCTTGCTGTTAGTGACGATGGTTGCGGCATGGACAAAGAGATTCTGGAAAATCTCTTCGAACCATTTTTCACAACTAAAGAAGTTGGTCGGGGTACAGGCCTTGGGCTGGCTACTGTCTACGGCATAGTCAAGCAGAACAACGGTTTCATCAACGTCTACAGCGAATCTGGGGAAGGAACAACCTTCAATATCTACTTGCCTCGATACAATGGAAAAGCAGCTCAAATGCAAAAGGAAGGTCCGACGGAACCATTGAAGTATGGCCACGAAACCATCCTGCTGGTGGAGGATGAGCCAGCAATTCTGGAAATGGCAACAACGATGCTGGAAACTCAGGGATACACCGTACTGCCCGCTACCATGCCTAGCGAGGCCATCCGTATGGCCGTGAAATATGAAAGCGAGATTCATCTACTCATGACTGATGTGGTAATGCCCGAGATGAATGGCAGGAATCTAGCAAAAGGCCTTTTATCTAATTACCCGAATATAAAGTGTCTGTTCATGTCCGGCTATACGGCTAACGTCATTGCCCACCGGCGTGTATTGGACGAGGGTGTAAATTTCATCCAAAAACCCTTCACCATACACGACCTGACTTCTAAAGTGCGTGAGGTGCTGGATAACGAATGAGAAGATCAGAATCCGATCTTAATCACCGGCTATAAGTCTTGATGCAGTCTCTACGTCTATTTCTCCATCGCTGAGCCTCTTGAGAACATCAGAGGGGTTCTGTGGAGACTTTTCTCCCTTCAGTTCACTGAACATGCTGTCTATTCTCAGTCTTACAGTTGGATAAGATACGCCCAGTTTCCTCTGTACTTCCTTGAGATTCCCTCTTGATTCCATGAACAGGTCAAATAATTCCCTGTTTTTCCCCTCAAGTGTACACACCGGGCACAAATCGTACTCTCCGTTAACCTCTGTACCGCAAGAACCGCACTGAAGTTTAACAACGATGAGTCTGTCTCCGCAGCTTGGACATTTAGGTGGAATGGAACTGTCACTCATTTTACTCTCATTTCTCATTATCCTTCTGTTCTTCTTCTCCGTCTTTTTCTTCAACAGATTCTTTTCCGGACCTGGAAATTGAGATATTGCCTCCCATTGTCTTGATTCTAAGTTCGGGGGATTCTTCTCCGTCTGCCAGGTCTATATTAACTCTGGAAGAACCTGGATGTCCAGACTCGGTCAATCCGGATATACCTTCTTGAACGGATATTTCACCTCCCATTGTCTTAGCTGATATTTCAGCCTTTGTACTTTCACATATGCTCAGTGTTATGTTCCCGCCCATTGTTGTAACTTTTGAATCTTCATCCCAGTCGTCAGTCAGTTTGATCAGAATATTTCCTCCCATCGTTTTCGCTCTGAAAGCTCTTGAAGCTTCAGACAGGTTGATATTGCCACCCATCGTTTTAATATCTGCTACTGCAGATATACTGTTCATTGTAATGTCCCCACCCGTTATGCTCGCCCTGATACCTTTCACTGTTTCAGGTATGTTAAGTGACAGATCATCCTTATCCCATTTTAGATAAACCGTTTCATTATCCCGATACATATGTATGTCTGGAGTATTCTCTCCGGTGACTTCAAGAGTCGAACCTTTTACCCCATTCAGAATCAGATTGCCCCCTTTAGTCCTGCTGCGCCTGTGAACAGGTCGTTTCAGAACAAGTTCTGTGCCCTCCTCCAGTTCAAGGGAACCTTCGAGAAGTCCGGCATCTTCGAACACATCTTCGTCCATTTCCTCAAATTCATCATCAATACCAGATACGGAATCTTTTACGATGCCGCGTACCATACGGCCTATATCACGCAATCCGTCAAGACCAGTTATATGTGCCATTTTTTTTTGCTCACGTATCAAGCGCTTCCTTTCCTTGACCCTCCTGGCCGGTGATTCTGTTTCTCTTCTCTTCTGGTTACCTTTCTCAAGTGCTTCCAGAAGTTTTGCGCCATCGTCTGCGCTAATCTTCCCATCGGACACCATCTGAAGAATCTCTCTCTGTTCTTCGCTCATGACAACTCCTTTCAATTATAAATTAATTACTACAATATATAAAAATGTCTTTACAATTTGTCAAGTATTAGTTTATATAGTGATATATTTTTAGTCATCCTAAAACAATCAGAGTTCAAGTTAATTTGAGGAATACCTTTCAGGCATTTCTCATCTCGGTTCGCCTTTATGAAACAAACAGGTGAGTTTATAGTAGCAGGAATGTACCGCATTTAGTAAACATGTGAAAATAAGCAATGCTAAATAATCCGCAAAAAGTAATTATTGAATGATTATAAGATAATACGTATATTTAATTATGATATAATAACTATTCGCGGTTATCCGGTCCAGCTGGTTGAAGAAGTGTGGTACGTCCCCCTAAATTCCAGATGTTCAACAGAGTCTCAGCAAGAGGAGTAATACTGGTTCCTCCGCCTCCGGCTCCACCCCTGCCGCTCTTCAGCAGTTTCGCGCCAAGCCGCTGTTCCGCGTCATGCAGCAGTATCCAGGCTCTTTTGTATTGAATTCCGGTTTTCTTCGCGGCCTGGAGTATCGAACCGGTCTCACGGACAGCTTTCAGAAGATCCATTCGCCCCTCGCCGAAAAGCGGTTTTCCATGAAGGTTCAACCAAAGCTTACCGCCGATTGTGATTGGAGAATCCTTTCCAATTCCCATCAATCCTGAAACGAGCCGGGCGGTTCTTTCTGCATTCCCGACTGAAACTGGTCCTTCCAATGTGAGATCAGCCTTCAGCTCGAGCCCTTCCGCAGACCGTTTCTGCCCGGACTCTGAACTTATATGAATATGAAAATCAGGATCGAACAAATTAAGAACCGAGTTGCTCTCGAAGATGATAATATCCGTATTGAACGATAATATATCAATAGAGTTCTCAAGTTCGTCAATTTCTGAATATTTGAAGAACATAACCTTTAAGGCGCCAGCTGTGCTGTAACGGAAGGTATCTGTACCTGGAGGTCCCGGGCTATAAGTGATACCCGCAGGACCATGCCCCCCATGCGACAGTTTGATACAGGCAACTGTTAATCCTGATGCCGTAAGTTCTTTTATGAGGCTTTCGGCAACAAGTGTTTTACCGAGTTTTCTGCAATCAGATGAGATCACAATTCTTTTTCCCAAAGCACTCCTTCAAATAGCATTACTGGTTATACCTATGAAACATAACTGTAATTACTGAATTTGAAAACTGATAGAGCGAATTCAGAGATTGTTAACCGAAGAGCGTTGTGGTCCTGAAATAAGGATAAAAACGTCTTTTGACTCCGGTACATGTAATGCAATATGTTCCTTTTAAGGAGGTGTGGTGTATATGACCGAAGCGGAACAGCTCGACAAGGATATTGACATATCAAGCCCGACCGATTCATTGGACAGGGGCAATGGTTCCAGAAAGCGAAAGCTTCCCGGAATCGTCTGGATACTATCGATATTCGCTGTTGTTATGATCGTGATACTGATTCTCCCGGCAGATAATTCCGGTTCTTTCAACACCAGCATTTCATCAGAGGAACTCGAACTGCGAGATCTTATGTATACCATCGCCAGCGATATACATGAATATTCCCGGTTGAATGGAAAACTACCCATTATTCCCGGAGATATGGAAATCCCTTCACAGTATATCGTTTATACCGCTGAAGATGATTCAAGCTGGCTCCTCATCTCGGGCGACAGCCTTATTTACTATTCCGATATGGACCCATTGGAATTCGCTAAGGGAGAAATATGATGACTCCCAGGAAACAGAGCGGGTTTACACTTGTAGAACTGCTTGTTGTAGTGGTTGTTATTGGTATCCTTGCGGCTATTGCCATACCAAAATTCAGTAATCTGTCCGAACAGGCTAAAACGCAGAGCTGCAGACATAACATGAGAAATCTGGC
>JAIORS010000001.1 GCA_021108005.1 Candidatus Aegiribacteria sp. | reverse complement strand
CAACACTTGATGGCGCATCCGCTTCCGTAACCGATATAATGGCAGTAGTACGGGAGCCCTGAAGATTATGAGAAAAGGAGAGTTATGGCGGAATTGATTTCCCTGAACCTTATATCGGAAGCTGCGGAAATGATAATCGATGCCGGGCTCACTGTTATTTCCACGGGAGCCGGAATGTCCAGGGAAAGCGGGGTCAGGACTTTCAGGGGAGAGGATGGCTTCTGGAAGGAACACAGAGCTGAGGATCTTGCCTCCCGCGAGGGTATCAGGAAAAATCCCGAACTGGTATGGGAGTGGTACGGAACAAGACTGAAAGCCTGCGAAGAGCTTGAGCCGCATCCCGGATATCATGCGCTTGCACAGATACAGAACGAGAAAGGTACTCTTCCGGTCGTAACGCAGAATGTTGACGGGCTCCTTCAGAAAGCCGGCATCAGGGATGTAATCGAACTTCATGGAAGTCTGAGAACGGCATCCTGCATGAACGAATGCGGTGCTCCCCATGTGAGAATGACCGAGGAACTCTTTAAGGATCTTCCACCCAGATGTTCGTGCGGGAGTATACTGAGGCCGGATGTTGTACTCTTCGGAGAACAGCTGCCAGAGCAGGCTCTGAAAAGGGCATTTCGACTTGCGGAGAGCTGTGATCTGATGCTGGTAATTGGTACTTCCATGGTTGTTTATCCGGCCAGTTCATTGCCGCTCATCGCTATGCGCAAAGGCGCACAAGTTATAGAGATCAATCCGGAGGAAACCCCTCTATCTTCAATTGGTGGAACTTTAAGCCTGCGCGGTGCCGCGGGCACTATTCTTACAGAAATAGTTAAGGCGGTATTCGACGGATGACGTTTTTTATTCTTATATGTATATCAATATCACAGATAACAGTACCTGTTTTGGCTGATCCCTCAAGCGGGTACAGTACCGTACTGACCTTTGAAGATCCTGTTCTGTTCAATACCGGCAATGGCAGTTATCCTGTTTTTCCCGGAGTACCGACCAGATTTGCCGCCGGTGAACCAATACGCCCTTCATTGACCCTTTTTATCCCGATTCCCAACGGAGTGGAACCTGAACTGCATTATTCAGCAGCATCGTACAGATCAACGGGCATAGGTTCCAGCGAGATCAGGACTCCCGCCATAACGGGAGAAGGTTTGAATACCAGGGAGATCGATGCCGATCCGGTTTCACCTGCAGACAGGCATGTCATACTTGATGGCATTATCCCTCTTGCCGGAACCCGGCTGGCTATGGTTACGGTATTCCCAATTGCGGGAGAGAACGGTAGCAGTTACGCTTCGAGAATTGATCTTCAATTGCATTGGACTCCTTCGCCCGGAGGAATCTCCGTTGAAAGGAATCCCCTGCTCAGGCTTATCGCCCCGGAAGGTTGTCATTTCTGGAGAAACGGCTCTGATGGAACCGATGAAGGTATTTTCTGGGGAAAGCCCTGGGCAAGAATAGCTGTCGGGAATACCGGCGGTTACACATTATCGGGCAATGAGTTGCATGATAACGGTTGTCAGATTATCGGTTCTCCCTGTGCATCTCTCAGGCTGTTTACCGGTCCGGGGCTGATGTTCAGCTACGAACCGGAGGATTCCCATGAGCTTTCAGAAGTAGCCTTTACGGTAACTGACCGGGATGGTGATGGCCTTTTCGACGGAGATGACTCCATTGAGTTCTTCGGAAGAGGGTTATCAAGGTGGCAGGTTTCCGATCAGGTGGTTTTCAGGTTGCAGCACAGATACGCGACCAACAATGTCTACTGGCTTACATGGGGAGCCGAGAACGGCCGGAGGATAGAAGATATTTCCGGTCAGCCCGATTCGTCCCCCCAATGGGGAAACACGATTCTTACCGACATATGGCTCAGAGAAGAACATATCTGGATACCGAAGTATGAGACTACAACAGGATGGGTATGGGAGACACTTTCAGAGGGAGAGAGTATTACACTACCATTCCAGGTTAGCGATTCAGGCAGGAGTTCTTTAAGCATCTCCGTTATCACTGATTCCTCACAGTCCCATACAGTTGCCGTCTTTATCAACGGGAACCAGGTTCTCACAGATACCTGGTACGGTTCCGGCAAAAGAACGCTGGAAGCAGACAGCCTTCAGCTTTCCGGCTCCTGCAACCTTGAAATTGAACTGGTGGAGGATGTCGCTGATGGTATTCTGGGACTGGTTTCGGTTCATGTAAAATATCCTGATCAACCCGGTAACCTTTCGGGAAGGGTTCTTTTTCCATCCAGAGAGGGAATCGGAAGATACAATTTCAGAGCTTCAGGTGTGTCCACCGATTGCAGCGCTTACAACATTTCCGACTTCGATTCACCTGAATTGATTACCGGTGCAGAGCATTCCGGTGGTCAGCTGGACTTCTCATACGATGTTGACACTTCATCGGTAATGATTCTTATGGATTCAGGTGATTGGCTGTCTCCGGATTCAGTAGTGTCCGCCAGTCCCGGACGTCTTGCAGGTACTATATCTGATGGTGACAGGCTCATTGTAGTTCATCCTTCAATGTACAACGGTATCTGTGGAATCAAAAACCTGAGCATCGAACAGGGACATGATCCCGTGGTTGCGACAACTTCGGAGATCTACGATGAGTTCGGACAGGGGGTTGCCGATCCGGGCGCTATCAGGTCAGCCGTAAGATGGGGAATCGACAGCTGGTCTGGAGGTTTGCAGGGAGTAATTCTTGCCGGTGACGGACACTACGATTACCTTGGATTTTCAACCACACAACCTGTAATGATACCGCCCTGGATAGAACTTGGATCAAACCAGGATAATTGTATTGATGATATGTATGTAATGGTTCATGAAAACGCTGTTCTGCCGGAGATTCCGATAGCCAGAATACCTGCGGATAATCTGTCTCAGCTGGGTACCTGTACCGCAAAGCTGCTAGCCTACGTTACTGGCCAGAGCGGTGGTACATGGATGAACAGGGCGCTTGTTACAGCTGATGACGAGTGGGGTCGGGGAGGATCACAGAATGAAACCGATCACACTCTGAATTGTGAACATACATCCGAAGAAGTTATTCCACGCAGCATATCCAGGGAGAAATTCTACCTTATTGAATACCCCTGGCCACCTGGCCAATGGCCACCTGAAGGTCCGCACCCGGAAAAACCTGAAGCGCGAGAGAGTTTTATTGAAACACTGAATCAGGGATTTCTGTTTATGCTTTATCAAGGGCACGGAGCAGCTAATCAGATAGCTCACGAAGTGATTCTGCTTGGGGAAGATGTTGGCAGCCTCAACAACGGGCATAGGCTGCCGGTTTCCTTCTGGGCTACCTGTCACGTAGGGCAATTTGATAATCCGGGCAGCGATGCCATCTCTGAAACTCTTGTTCTTCATCCCGCCGGAGGCAGCATTTCGAGCGTAGCAGCCACCAGAGGAACCGGCAGTTTTTCGAATTACCGATATTTCAGAAGTATTATCGATTCCCTATGTCATCATCAGGATCTTACGGTAGGTGATGCGGTCTGGCAGTCAAAACTTGCCTTTTCAGGCTCATATAACACAAATAACAGGTTTTACGTGATGTTCGGTTATCCTGATTTGCCCCTTCCTCTTCCGAAACCCGATGGATCCATAATCATCACGGGTGATACACTGCGAAGCGGGGAATTGAATACGATTTCCGGTACGGGTTTTCAGAATGACGGATTGGCGTTCATTGAAATACTGGAATCATCCTGGAATACTGTTTACACATGCCTGGGTGATTCCCAGCTTTCATACATCAGATTAGGCGGTACCGCCTACAACGGTACACAGATTGTAAAAGGCGGCGAATTCAGCATAGACTGCTTCATTCCTTTGCAGTCAACGATCGGTAATATGGCCCGTGCGGGAGCACAGACACTGGCGGATCAATCCATTCTATCCGGAGCTGAAGATCCTGCTGTTCTTATCACGGGAATACCATCGGGCGGTGATATTGAAGGGCCATCCGTAAACATGTGGATAAGGGGTTACGAAGGTATCCAGCATCCTGAACTTACCGGAAACATTACACTTGAAGCCGAAATATGTGATTCAAGCGGTATCTGCCTTCTCGGGGGTTCAGGTAAGGAACTCAATCTGTTCATTGATGGTAACGGGAACAACGTAAGTTCATATTTTGCTTATAACAGAGGAAGTTCGGTTACCGGACATCTTGTTTATACAATTGAAGCGCTGTCAGCCGGGGAACATACACTGATACTCTGGAGTGTTGACGGGATGGGAAACGGTTCTATGGATACACTGGATCTTAAAATCCTTGAAAACAGTGATCTTGCTATTACCGAAGCTGTTGTGTATCCTAACCCCGGGAACGGCAGAAGGTGTTTCAGCTTTCGCGTATCCGAAGATGCCCAGGTATCGGTTTCAATATTTACAGTGGCAGGAACCAGGATAGAAGAGCTTACCCGGATCTGCAACCAGGGTTACAACCAGATACTGTGGGATGGTTTTGACAACGATGGAGACACGATTGCTTCGGGTCCCTACATTTACAAAATTAAAGCTGAAGCTCTTGGCGCTTCAGTATTCAGCAGAACGGTAGAGGAATTCGGCATACTGGCTGTAACCAGGAGTGTGTCTGACAATGTACATTGAGCAGAAGATTCTCACGGCTGAGATAGAATGCTCGGAGATTTGAGGAGAATACTGGATGTATTTGACGGTAATATGCGAGTATTATAGCCAGCTGTGTGGGTTTTATGCCAATGTTTCATTGTTAGACAGGCTCCTAGGGAGGATTGATATTGGCTGATTCATCCAGTGACAAAATAGACTGGCTCTGGAAGCAGGTTGAAAAGGCACGGAAGGAGAAGAACAACGAAGTCGTCAGGGAAAGCCTTGAAAGGCTTCTTGCCGACCCTTCCATCAGAAATACCTCCGATGAGGATCTGGCGATACTGAATCTAAGCCAGCTTGATATCAGCGAGGGACGTTCCAGGGAAGCCGCTCTTCGACTGTCCGATTTCAAATGGCATGGTGTCCCCGGTCCCGCGGGGCTGCTGCTTGTTTCAGATGCTTATCTGCAACTCGAATGGTTCGGGCAGGCAAGGGAAGCGCTTGAGGATTATCTGAAGCTTATTCCGGAAGATCTTGACGCGAGGCGGAAACTCGGCCTGGTCCATCTCATGCTGAACAACGATGAAGAAGCGCAGAGAATTCTTCTTGCAACAGCGCGAAGGGAAAAATACAGAATCCCGACCACTTTAACCTATTTAGCCATGCTGGAAGCGAAGTCGGGCAGAATTGAGGAAAGCCTTCATCTCCTTCTGCAGGCGCGCGAGCTCGCTCCGTTTGATGAGAAGATAGAGCATACTCTCCTGCGAATTGAATCTCTCAGGGTCAGCCTGAAAAGGAAAGCCCTTCAGCATGAGGATCTTCCCATAGAGGATCTTGTTGCCGGCATGGTAAGCGGTATGATGGAATTCCATGGATACACACGCATGAAATCCAGACAGGCGCTTGATGTATGGAATGAATTCTGCTCGGTGAACCCTCCAGAGGGCAGAAAGCCCGCGATATGGGCAGCGGCACTTGAGTATGCCGTAACGAAATACGGCCCCCATTTCACCCAGAAACAGCTGGCTGATGAATACGGGGTCTCCACATCACAGCTCGGAGAACACTATCATGCTCTTACCAAGGCGGTGGACCTGAATTCTCTGATTAAAACCGATCTTCTTGGCGAGACCGAGAAGGAGGGCTACTGGCTTCACAGCCTGGTCCGCAGGGAAGAAATGGCGGAAGTAATAGCTGCAATCGCTGGAAGACTGGACGAGTTTGACGGCCCCGGGGAAGTCTGTTCCTGGGTATTCGAAAGAATTGAGCCGCTTAACGAAACAGAGCGCCGCGAAATAGAGGATTTCCTCAGTTACCTCTGGAAGAGGAAATAGACAGGACCGCGTCTGCTAAAAATGAAATATGTTGTAACTTTAGGAATATCGTTCATGTTGATTTCAGCTTCTATCATAGATGCTGAAGTCCCTTCTTACAATATCATCTGCGATCAGAATGAATTCGATAATATGATCTTGAACTGGGATGAAGAAATTGAGATCAATTGTACTGTTGAGAAGGATGGTGCATTGTACCAGAATGTTAGAATGAGGATCAGAGGAGATTCTTCACGCAGATATCCAAAAAAATCCTTCAGAATAACATTTTCCATAACTCAACCTCTGGACAGTCGACAGAAATGGAATTTCAACGCTGAGTACCTTGATCGTTCGTACATGCATTCTTATCTGTTTGCCTTTATCATGAGCAGGCTGGATTACCCATGTTTCAGTGTTGACTACGCCAGGATGTATGTAAACGATGAGTACCGCGGACTATACATGAGAACAGCACCGTACGATTCCCTGTCCCTTGTCGAAAACTCACTTGATCCTGAGTGTAATCTGTACAAGGCATCAATGGATGGTTCATGCCTCAGTGCTTACGATAACGTCGAAGAAGTATGGACTAAAGCATCATGTGCATCGTCAGGATGGAATGACCTATACCAGCTGATAGAAGATCTGGATACTCTTTCTTCCGATAATTATCTGGAATTTGCTGCAGAACGATTTGATATGAATGATCTGTTGACCATTATCGCGGTGAACTGGCTTACATCCAATTTCAGTACATACTATCACAATTACTATCTTTACCATGATGTATGGAACACGGGAATGTGGACGATGCTCCCGTGGGATGTAGATAAAACTTTCGACAGCTATGAATACGGGCTTTATACCTGGGGAGCGAATATAAACTGGCCCGATAATCCTCTAGTGGATAAACTGCTTCTGAACGACTATCTTCTTGCACTGGCATTTCAGCGCCTTGATGAAATATGCTTGCAGGTATTCAACACAAATACGCTTTTCAATGTAATAGATTCTCTCGCCATTGAACTGGAAGACGCTGTTTCAGAAGATACTTATGATGATATTGCTGATATTGATGAGTTCTATGAAGCAATCGAAATCTTGAAATATGTTCCTATCGAACAAAGACCAGCCAGCCTTCACGGTCAATATGACGATTGTCCAAGACCATTTGCAACTACCAGTAATCAAACCTGCGCAAGTCCTGATCTTTTTGCTTCGTGGAATCATGCCTTTGATCCCGATGGAGATCCAGTTACATATACGCTGAGAGTGAGAAGATTCCCCATACCGGGACATCCGGATTCAACCATGGTAGAATATACGGGGCTTACGGATACATGCATTACTATATCAGGGCTCCCGGCAGGTAATTACGCCTGGGATGTCAAAGCGGTATCAACCTGGCGATATACCGTGGCTTTCAACCAGTACATGCCTTTTACGGTAGTGCTTGACTACACCGCGCTTTCAGGAACTCTGTCGGGTCAAACTTTTCTGACTTCGGCGAATTCTCCATACATAATCAACGGTGACATTTTAATTCCTTCGGGAAGCACAGTTTCTATTGAACAGGGTACGGTACTCAGATTCAATGAGGACTGCAGCGTAATCTGTCAGGGGAATCTTTATGCGGAAGGTTCTCCCGGTGATTCGGTCGTGTTCTGCGCCAATATGGAAAACAAACCCTGGGGCGGGATAATGCTTACGGGTGGAGAAGCGGAGTTTACATATACAGTGTTCTCAGGGTCTGATGGTTTCAGTGCAGGAAGTCAGTACAGAGCCTGTATTGAATCCGATAAGGCTGATTTGATATTTGAATCCTGTTTCTTCGGGAATAATCGGGGATGTCTCCATTTATCAGGAGGTACTGTCTACATGAATAATTGCGATCTTACAGGATGGAATTCCGCAGAATTGTTTTACATAAAAAATGGAAAATCGGCCACTATACTGAACAGCAGTTTCGGCAACATGACCAATCCGCCATCTTCACACCATGATGGAGTTGAATTTCAAGATTGTTTAACAGGGGAATATCTGGTAAAAAACTGTGAAGTATTCAACATAGAAGGGGACGCCTTCGATGCCAACAGCAGCACACTTATCCTTAAGGATAACAGGGTCTGGAACGTTGAGGACAAAGGCTTTTCCATTGGAATCGGTGCCGTTGGAAGTGAAATATCCAATGTAACACTTACCGGCAACATAGTAACGGACTGTTACACCGCTATAGCTGTCAAGGATGGTTCCTTTGCCGAAATAACCGACTGTACTATCTGCAATTGCGATATTGGAGTAAGAGCTTACAGAAAAACCACGGGGTCAACCGGGGGAAACGCAACTGTGACGAATTCAATATTCGATTCTAATTCAACTGTATTCAGTATAGAAAATGGTTCGATCTTAGCAGTAAGCTACAGCCTGACAGGAAGAAACGAACCGTGGGCAGGTGAGGGCAATATTGCGAATAACCCCGAGTTCGCCGGATGGGGTGATTATCACCTTTCGTACAACTCACCCTGTATTGATACCGGATCCCCGCTGATTGAAGATCCTGATGGTACCATATCCGATATGGGAGCGGTGTTCTTTCCCCAGATATTCGATGGATTGGTCATCAACGAGATTCAATCGGTGAATGATAATACAGTAGCAGACAGTTACGGCGAGTACGACGACTGGTTCGAGATCTACAACGGCTCCGGATACGACTGTGACCTCAGCTGGGTATACATGTCGGATGATCCCTGCGATCTTGCAGTATACCAGTTCCCACCTGGAACAACGGTGCCTTCGGGAAGTTATCTTGTTGTATGGGCTGATGAACACCAGTGGCAGAGTGGATGTCACCTGCCTTTCCGTCTTTCTGGTAATGGAGACAGTCTCTACTTATCAAGACAGCCTGCGGGAAGTCAGATGGACATCATTACTTTCCTTGATAGTGATGCTCCCAGACTTATTGATTTCAAGTATTTCGGAGCCATCCCTCCCGATGTTTCTTTCGGTAGAATCCCGGATGGAGGGGCGGAGTGGAGTATACTTGAATTCTGCACTCCAGGGTGGTCGAACTCCATTCCACATGTGGATACGGGTTACCTTCAGGTTTCGAACCCATTTCCCAATCCGGTTTTTTCAAGCTCCGTGACCCTGGATATAACAGTCGATGCCGGCCAGACGGTGGTTTCTGTGTACGATCTTGCGGGAAGGCTTGTGGATGTCATTATGGACAGGTACCTTGAAACGGGAGAACACAGACTGCACTGGGATACGCTTCAGGGCTGGGGCGGTTATGTCCCGACAGGAGTTTACCTGATTCATGTGCGCCATGCAGCAGGGCTGTCGGAAAGCAGGAAAATTGTTATTCTTAATGAATAATACGGTATATTTCCTTAACTGATTAAGTTATATAAGGTGCAGGTTTTAAGCACCAGAAAACAGGAGGTTGTTGTGCTGCTTTTTTCAATATTCATTTCACTTGTGATAGCTGCGCCGGGAGATATTGTTATCAGCGAAATCATGTACAATCCGGATGGACCAACTCTCGGTCCTGATGATCGGTACGAATGGATTGAACTGTGTAATGTCGGAGTTATTCCACTGCAGCTTGATGGAATGATGCTCAGCGATGGAGGGAATCAGCTATTTTTCAAGGATTTCCTGCTGGAAGCGTCAGCTCGGGTTATTGTAGCGGCAGATGAACCGTCATTTTCGGAAGCGTATGGATCCTCTATCGCAGTTATCCAATGGGATGGAGTATGGACGAAGCTTTCCAATTCAAGTGATACTCTTCTCCTTTATTCGTCTACAGGAGAAGTTCTGGATGAACTTGTTTATTCAGATACCTGGGGCCTTGCCGAAGGAGACACAACAAGAAGCGAAGCCGATGGCAGGGGTTCCTCCCTGGAGAAAATCAACCTCTCTGCGGCGAATGATGAAGATAACTGGATGCCCTCAGTTGACTGGGCATGTCCCGACACAGATCCTGAAACCGGAGATCCTGTTTGCTGGGGCACTCCCGGAGGTGTAAACAGCCAGGAGTGAAATCAGGATCAGTAGTCTATGTCGTTGGTGGCCGCAACCAGGTTTATATTATCTATTCCATGGATGCTGCTCAGTCCGGTTACAATATCCTGTGAGTTAATTCCGGATTTCAGCGACAGGTCATAAGTTAACGTAAGATACACCCCATCGCTGGATGGTTCAATATGTATGATCGTACTTTTACTGGCCCTCTCCAAAATGAAATCAATGTATGCCTGCTCATCGCCGGATTCCCTGTTGAACCGGAATCTGAGAATGAATTCACTCCTGTTTATTGAACCGAAGTTGGTCTTCGAGAGAATCATCGCGACGGTACCGATGAAGAATGTGGAGAATACCGCTAGAATGTAGTTGCCCGTACCAGAAGCTATCCCTTCCGTCAGTGCGAAGAAGATGAAGGCCGTATCCTTGGTATCTTTGACTACAGTTCTGAACCGGACGATGGTCAATGCTCCGACGAGAGCAAAAGCCCTGGCCAGATTGCTTCCTATAACCATCATCACCGCGCTTACCGTAATACACATCAGTACCAGGGTTATTACGAACGACTGGGAGTAGGAAAGCCCTTTGTGAGTTTTTTTGTATATAACGCCGATAATGAGTCCCGCGCAGAGGGCGAGTACGAGGTTGATAATTACAGATAACGGACTGTATCCAAGCTCCTCTGTACTCTGCGTGAACCACTGGGTCAGTTCAGACAAGCCGGTCTCCTTTCGAGAACTCGATCAAGATTCGAGTAGTACGTATTCATATAAACAACATCTGTAGCATACGCAAATTTGGAAAAAGAGATTCGTTTCAGCTCGAATTCCTGGATAAGACGGTGAAACCAGGCCGGAAGATGGTACCGGAATTTGATCTCGAGTACGGTTGAACCATCGGATATTAAATGGCAGTTACCAGCGGGATGTCCGTTGCTGCCCGCCCTGTAAGCCAGAATTTCCCTATCCAGCGTAACCCTGAAATCCGGGTTTGCCCTGTTCTCAAAGGCTGTTCTATGATAGTCAACTACCACGCTGGGTGAAATCCTTTTTCTGAACGCGTCGAACACAAATCTACTGCCGGTTCTGCTTGACTCATGGGTATCAAGCAGAAGTTCTGCAAAATGTATTGTTCCATTTCTCATTGATTTCTCGATGGCCCCGGGATCCAGAAGCAGCCTGTGTTTGTAAACCAGGCTGTCAGTCCTGCCCTTGAGTTCAAGAAAAAGCGGGTTGGAATACCGTGCTGTGGATGAATAGCTTCTCAGGCGGAATTTGTACCGTTTCCGCAACCCCGCAAGTTTCTCATAGAAAAGGTCGAAACTGTCAGTATCGAAGTAGTGACTTCTTACAAAATAGCTCCCGGTAGTATCCGAGTGAATATCCCGATCGAGCCGAAGCTCAAGTTCGCGGAGTATTCCCGACAATGTACTTCCGGAAATCAGATACTTGAATTCGTACCTGTGAAAATGCAGTCTGGGAGCATCGTCCATTCTCATCAGAGATCCAGTGCGGCCTCAAGTATATAATCGGTGCGGTCTTCCTCAAAGATGATATTATGGGGGCGGTGATTCACCATTGCGGCCCTGATTGTTACGGGGGTGCCTGTATCAACACTTACTGTGAAGATCAGTTCATCTTCCCTGGAATCCACGGATCGATCCGGTTTCCATGATGCCATGCTTAACGACGCTGAGATACTTTCAAGGGAAGGTTTTTCGGTTTTCCATGAGATTCCACCAGTGAACCACCACGTTTGAAATTCGGGAGCGATCTCCCCATTAATCACATCAGCATTTGCCCAGTTGTCGCCCCTTACGATTTCACCTCGCATGAGCAGCGAGAAATCCTTCGCGAGCTTGGTTTCGAGCTGGAGGTCCCCACCGATGGCTACCTGTTTTGAGGAGCATATGTAACCGTCTACAGAAAATTCATCCTCCTCGCCGAACCGGAGCGATGTGAGATCGGCACCAACAACGATATCGCAAGGCAGCTCGAATTCAGCCCTGCCAACGTACTGGATTTCGTTGTCCTGGTTAATCCAGTCCGGGGAACCGTTGAACACACCCAGCGACAATTCAGGTAATCCTGTAACATCGGGATTCACAATGAATACTGAACCTATGTCTCTGCCTGAATACAGAAGATTGCTCAATTCCCTGTGCGAAATGGAATGGGCAATTGCCTGAAGGTCCCATGTGCTGGTTAAGGTATTAAGGCAGAATGGCTTCTTGAAACGGCCGGCCTGAACTTCAAGGAAATCGAAGGATTCCCAGAGTATGTAACAGTCTTTCAGGAAAATTTCATCAGGTCTTGTTTCCAGCTGAAGCTGGCCTTTGATGTTGTCCGTAATACCGAAATCGGCCGTAAGACCGGCAGATTCAATACCAAAGGAGCGATTTGGTATGGTCAGTGCTCCACCGAATTCACTGAATCTGATTCTGGCGTACGCTGAAAGAGTGAAACTATCCGCTCTGTCATTCTCCACATCGACATCTGCCAGTGCGGCAGCGGTTATCAGTAATACCATCAGCAGAATGCGAATACAGGCATGTTTCATTTTTCCCTTTCTTGATCAAGTTAATCAACCTTGAAATATAATCATAACAAACCGTGAAATACAGCTCCTGTCGCAGTAAATATTCGTTCATCGCAGAAGAATGAATTTCCTTGATGCCATGCCTCCAGCGGATCGGATCACAGCAAAATATACACCCGCTCTCAGTGCTGCAGGAAGCTCGCAGGATAAGGTTCCTTCAAACAATTCAATGGCCTGGGGCTGCAGTACCAGTCTTCCTGAGATATCGTAAACAAGTGCTTCTCCCGGTAAATTCGGGATAATGTAATCAAGCGAAAACGAAGATAAAACTGGATTAGGCCGCAGAGATTCGATAAATGGATTAATAAGGATTGTCGGCCATCCGGGATTGGGAGCTCCCGGAGTACCGGGCAGCTCAACTCCCTCCCAGCTTGACGAAGCTGCAAGGGGCAATCTGGGTGAGATAAGTGAAAGTACGCAGTCATCCGATATGGGCCAGGTTTCGCTGTCGTACATCACCGAAAAAACAGGCTTATCCTCATCGAGAAGAGATACTCCATCCATTACATCGTTAAGCCCGAAATCAATACCCTGAATCACATCGATATCCTGTTCGTAAACTGAGCGGAACGAATCGTATGATTCGCAGATGATCAGATAGTTCTTGGGATTGATCAACAGACCTTGCGGAAGAATGGACATATGGTTCTGCCCATCAACAATAAGAAATCCGGAGAGATCCGCTCTGTTTATTCCGGGGTTGAACAGTTCTATCCAGTCCCCGGCATCACCGCTGAAACAGATTTCCGACAGTATTACCGGTACATTCGATTCTCCGGCTTGCACTTCTTCTCCGAGAGTCATGGCTCTGGCTGTTGCCCATGACGGGTCAAGTATTCGAAGTTCGGTCCCGGCGGGGGAATCCAGCACAAGATCCCCGAATATGTTTTCATCGGGAAGCATCCTGTTTAGAAGTTCCTCGCTGTTTGTAAGGTATAGAGTATCTCCCGGAAGCATTACCTCATCTTCCGGCGCGAAGAGTCTTGCCGGAGGGTCACCCGCCTGAAATCCGTAGAAAGAAAGATCGACAGGGATCGAAGATGCGTTTACAATGGGAATCGACCACAGGAATGATGTGTATCTGATAGGATCGAATATTTCCAGATCCTCATGATGCGCAGTGTATTCACTTCTTCTTGCCGTCGGTGCGCAGACCCTGCGTTCAGAAGATGTCGGGAAGCTGTAGAACGGGTAGTGGAATATCGCCTGGTCCTCCTCTGTTTCGACAGAATAGACAATGGCGAATTTGATATGATCGATACCTGACGGAAAAGCAATTGTTCTGCTCCACACACAGCCTGATGCGCCAATCGGGGTCAGACTGCTGTAGTATACATCGGACCCGCAGCTCCACCAGTTTGCCCCGGGATTGTCTGGAGGGTGTTCAAACTCGACCGTTACCGTTACCGAATCGGTATTACTGCCGGGCTGGAAATCCCACGGCGAAAGGGTCATTGACACGACTTCCAGTGGAGTAGGAGCTTCCGCTATCTCCGGCAGGAAGTCAGCTCTTTCTATCAAGGAACTGCGGAGAATCTCAACTGCGTCATCAAAATCGCTGTTTGTACCCTGTTTCATTGTATCGGCATATACACTCTCCCGTATTTCAAGGTAAATGGAGTCAATGACGGCCGGAAGATCATCCTCCATGATCGTGGCGATCTGAAGCATGTAATCTTCGAACATGCTTCGATTTGCGCTGTTGAAAAAGAGATTGGTCAGCAATGATGATATTGTGAAGCAGTACATTGATGTATCCTCTACCCATTCAGGTTCGTATACCCCATTCCATCTGTTGCCGAAAGAAGAGTCTCGGTCCCATGGGTAATACCTCCAGATACCGTCCGGAGGCAGGTGAAGATAGAAATTCTTAATAATTGCGTCCTCGTCCCTTATAGCCAGGCTGATCGCGGCATTGGAGATGAAATCCTCAATGTTGAACGACAGTGGTGAGCGAAGGTTCACATTGTCTATAAGGCTTCTTACAAGTTGAAGATATTCTTCGCTGCCCAGCTTAGCGTCAAAACCCGATGAGCCAAGGGTATCACAGGGCTGCCAGGCGAATCTTCCAAGATGACTTACCGCTTTGAAGAGGGGGCCGTAACCCAGATCGTTCCTGCTGTAGAAATATTCATCAATTCTCTCAACCTGAACGTAAACGCCATAGTACACATCATTTATATAGAATTCAACATGTTCCGTAAGGGAAGCAGGGAATCCCAGCTTCCTAGACAGCATAAGACCGAGAACGTTTCGCATAAGTGATTGGTCTCTGTACTGGGCGTCAAGGAGTATATGCGATGCATTCATCATTGCCGGGTCACTCGGTTCGATCTTCCAGCTTTTCTTGGGACATAAGAGGGATGTTCCCCCTCTGAAACCCGCAAAGCAGCTGCAGCAGCCAGCGCTGGTTTCGATGAGAGCAGGGAACTGAAGGTCGGTAAGTGAATCAGCGTAAAGACTAGCGAGGTATAGAGGGTCAATTTGCAGATGGTAACTGTTCAGTGAACCCTGGCTGCTCAGAAAAATTATAGCGCTCAGAACAATCTGCATGATCCTCTTTCAAATCAAGGTCGGACTTACCTATCTGACCTATTCACGTATTTATGGTTACTGATCTCAATTATAAAGAGTGATTCAGGAAGAACGGTTCCGAAGATGCTGAAGGCTTCTGGAGATGAGACCAGGGCGGTTGGACCTTTCGCCTGTTTTGAGATTGTAGTTGATGAGAACTCTTTGAAAACCTGCGTTCATGTCCCACTGGTTTCGCTTCCATGCCATCCATCCGAATGCTCTTACAGCCAAGTAAATGGAATATCTTTGCCAGGCAGGAACTTTCAGGACGGTCATTCCTTCGAGCATTATACCGTCCGCTTCCTTCCTTGAGCGTTTCTGTATCCAGTAAAGCCAGTCGTGAATCACTGCGGCGTTGCCATATCTGCCCCAGCAGGGTAGGAAAGCCCAGAGAAGCCTTGGAATTGATGCGAAATCCGTCATGAAACCCGTTCTTACCCTTACCGTATCACTGCTGCCTTCATTCCCTACATCGTAGCCGAAGGGCCGAAGTATTACCCATGTTCTTCCATCCGACAGGGGTGAGACTACCAGCGATTCGGTAAAGACACTCAAGTGTTACCTCCCATTAATAAACCATAACTAATATAGCGGAAAGGATTGATAAGAGTCAGCATGGTTAATTAGCAGCTTTCTTGCAGCATTGGTTTACTGGTCTGGAAAATTCAGAATAGAGGATATTTTTTCAGGATATTCAGACCTGTTAAGCCTTCAATTTTGAGCGCTGAAAGTAGACTTGATGCCGCTTGTTCCCTTATATTACACATTCGTGAATTTCTACTCACATAAAAAATGAGGTGCTGCATGGATCAGAAGAAGTATGTCTACTTTTTCGGCGGTGATGAAACAGAAGGTAATCGTACACAGAAGGAACTTCTGGGAGGCAAGGGTGCCAATCTGGCTGAAATGACAAGACTTGGCCTTCCGGTGCCTCCGGGATTCACATTATCTACCGAGGCTTGTTCAGGTTATTACACAGACGGTACGGAAGGAACATGGCCGGAGGGTCTTGAAGAGCAGGTTAAGGAAAAGCTTGCCCTGCTTGAAAGGATCGAGGGAAAGGAATTCGGCGAAGGTGAAGAGCCTCTTCTGGTCTCTGTAAGAAGTGGCGCTGCCATTTCCATGCCGGGAATGATGGATACGGTATTGAATCTCGGACTTAATGAAAACTCAATAGAATCGCTGATCAAAAAAACAGGAAATCCAAGGTTCGTCTGGGATGCGTACAGAAGATTTATACAGATGTTCGGCGATGTGGTTATGGGAATTCCTCATCATACCTTCGAGGAAGCGCTTGATGGTGTGAAAAGCAGCAAGGGCACAGACCTTGATACAGAACTCTCCACTGATGACCTGAAGGAAGTTGTATCGGAGTTTAAAAAGATCTACGACAGAGAAATAGGTAAACCATTCCCGGTCAACCCATGGGATCAGCTGAAACTTTCAATTGATGCCGTATTCGGTTCCTGGAATAATCCGAGAGCTATACGCTACAGGCAGATCAACGGAATAACAGGTCTTGTGGGAACGGCTGTGAATGTTCAGACGATGGTGTTCGGTAATATGGGAGACGATTCGGGCACAGGGGTCTGCTTTACCAGGAATCCCTCGAACGGTGAGAATGTATTCTACGGTGAATATCTGATGAATGCTCAGGGTGAAGACGTGGTTGCCGGAATAAGAACCCCGAAACCTATTTCCACCCTTCGTGATGTGAACGAATCCGCCTACGATGAGTTGATGAAAATCAGAACAATCCTTGAGGAGCATTATCTTGACATGCAGGATGTCGAATTCACCATCCAGGAGGGGAAACTTTACATCCTTCAGACGAGAACGGGCAAAAGAACAGTATTCGCGGCGCTTAACATAGCAATTGATATGGCCCATGAAGGTCTTATTAACAGGAAAACAGCCTTAGGCCGTGTTCCCACCGCAAGTTTCAACCAGCTTTTTGCTCCGATCCTCGATAAAGCCAGTAAGGAGAATGCCAGGTATCTGACAACCGGGCTCAGTGCTTCTCCAGGAGGAGCATGCGGAAAGGCAGTATTCACCGCCGATGCCGCTGAAGAGTGGGCTGCCAGGGGAGAAGATGTAATACTGTGCAGAAAGGAAACGAGCCCCGAGGATATAGGCGGCATGTCGGTTTCAAAGGGAATAATTACATCCCGCGGTGGAATGACATCACACGCGGCTGTTGTAGCCAGAGGCATGGGGCTTCCATGTGTTGCTGGAGCCAGCAGTTTAAGAGTGGACAGCGACTCCAAAAAGATAGTATGCGAAGATATCCAGATCAACGAGGGTGATATCATTGCTCTTGATGGCTTTACCGGTGAGGTCTTTGCCGGTGAAGTAGATGTACAATCTTCTGAAATACTCTCCATATCCTCTGGCGATGGCGATCCTTCTGGATCAAGGCTGTATCAGAATTATTCGGAACTGATGACTTGGGCCAATGAATATAGAAGGCTTGGCGTCAGAGCGAACGCGGAAACCGTTCGTGATACCAGGACAGCTGTCAATTTCGGAGCTGAGGGTATCGGTCTTTGCAGAACCGAGCATATGTTCTTCGGAGATGAAAGAATAGTTTCATTCAGAAAACTCATTCTTGTTTCGGAAGAGGTAAAGAGTCTAAAAAATGAGATTGCCTCAACCGAGGGAGACACATCAATCCTTGAAAATAAGCTTTCAGGACCTCTTGAGGATTACAATAAAGCCCTTGGCGAACTCCTGCCCCTTCAGAGGGAGGATTTCGCCGGGATATTCAGGGAGCTTGACGGGCGGCCATGCACCGTAAGACTTCTTGATCCTCCGCTGCACGAATTCCTGCCAAAGGATGAAAAGGGGCAGATTGAGATGTCCAGGGAAATGGATATGCCGGTCGAAAAAATAAAAATCATCGTTGACAGGCTTCATGAATTCAATCCCATGCTCGGTCACAGAGGCTGCAGGCTGGGGCTTACCTATCCGGAGGTTTCGGAGATGCAGGTACGGGCTATTATGGAAGCTGCCATAGAGGTAAAGCAGGATGGTATTGAAGTACTCCCCGAAATAATGATTCCTCTCGTTGGGCATCCGGAAGAACTGCGGATAGCCAGGGAGAGGGCACAGGTAGTTATCGATGAAATCCTGAGCAGCGGAAGGTTCAAGGATGATTATATTAAGTACCGGATAGGTACTATGATTGAGATCCCCCGTGCGGCTGTAGATGCTGCGAGAATAGCTGAATACGCTGATTTCTTCAGTTTTGGCACAAACGATCTTACCCAGATGTCATGTGGATTCTCGAGGGATGACGCTGCTGTTTTCCTTGAAGATTACGTGAAGATGGGTATTTATGAAGAGGATCCTTTCTCATCAATAGATATTGACGGTGTTGGTCGTTTTGTTGAGATAGGAGTTTTCGAGGGCCGCAAAACAAAACCGGATCTAAAAGTTGGAGTTTGCGGAGAACACGGTGGTGACCCCAAGTCAATCCGCTTCTTCAATTCGGTGGGCCTGAATTACGTTTCCTGTTCCCCATTCAGGGTTCCTGTGGCGAAACTTGCAGCTGCCCAGGCTGAGATTGGCGATGAAATGTAGCCTTCACGGTTACAGTCCCGACGGAGATGGTGTTTGAGAAATGCATGGGAATAAAAGTGTAATAATCGCTGACAGCGATGCTGGACTACTCCAGGTTTTCGGGAAAGTACTCAGGCTCGAAGGGTTCGAGGTTATAATCTGTACGACCGGAATGGAGGTAATTGCCAGAGCAAACGTCTCCACGCCATCCCTTATAGTCTGTGGGTATTTCCTTCCCATGCTTGATGGTTTAAAAACATGCCGATACTTAAAAAGGGAACCTTCAACCTCGGAGGTTCCCTTTCTTCTTTTAACACCGGGACTCGACGCCTATCTTCAGCAGAGGGCTGAATGGGCGGGAGCTGACAGCGTTAAGGAACTCCCTATCCGGCCCGAGGAGTTCGTTGCTCTCTGCAGGTCACTTGCAGAAAGCGCACCCTCGAACGCTGATTACAGCATAAAAAGAGACAGTCCGCCAGATAGAGAAACCATTCTCGAAAAACTCTGCGGTTACCTTGAGAACAGAGTTAACAGGCTTGAGGCTACATGGAATCTCACAGAGGAACTGGGAAGAACAATGAGTGTCCGGGAGATCTTCAGAAGGATGGCAAATGGTATTCTCACCGGATTGAGCTTTGACAGAGTCTGGTTAACCAGATACCTGGAACAGACAGATGAGCTTGTAACTGAAGTCGCAAGGGGAAGAAATCTCACGGATGTTCCGGATTCCATTCATGTGCGGGACTACTCTGATCTTCCGGTCGGGGTAGCAATCAGGGAGCTCGTTCAGGTTAAATCAAAGGATATCGATCTGCCGGACGAAAGACTATGGTGGGCAGGATCAACTAACTACATCGATACTCCCCTGGTATCAGCAGGACGGCCCATAGGTCTTATTAGATGTGACAGATTTCTTACAGGTCGAAAGATCGAGAAAACGGATTATGAAGCCCTGAGGCACTACGCTGTTCATGCTGCGGAGGCGATTCTCAACGCGATGATTCTCGAGGATGTTACAGATGAACGGGAACAGATGTCAGCCATTATGAACAGCCTTGATTCAGGCATACTTGTAGTTGATAATTCGGGCATTCTTCTGCAGGTGACATCAAGGGCATGTGAACTATTCGGCAAGAATATGGATACCCTGAAGGGGAAGCAGGTGAAGGATGTGCTGCCTGTTCTTACTTCAAGCAAGGAAGACGCGTTTTTCAAGGCACTGCACGAGGAAAAATCTGTTCTGAATAGACAGGTACACGTTGGAAAAGCCGGTACAGATGATATCGTTCTGAATGTCAGTTACCTTCCCTTTCAACGAGCGGGTCGTTTCGCGGGAATCGTTATCATGGTAAACAACGTTACCGAAAGTTATACATTAAGGGAGAACCTGAGAAAGAAAAACGAGGAGCTGGAGACCATCTCAGTGATTGGAAGAGAGCTGAATTCGACTCAGGACCTTGATAAAATCTGCAAGGAGGTTGTTAAAGCTCTTCGAAGGTTCTTTCCTTCTGAAGCAGTAGCAGTATTTCTGGCGGAAGGAAGCAGGGAAAACCTGATCCCCAATTCTGTAAAAGTTGCGTCAACCGCCGGGTACGACCGCGAAACTGATCCGGAGGGTTTGATCATCAAGATAAAACAACCTTCCGCAATTGGCAGTATCATACCTGAAGACAGCATTTCGAAGGGCGCGGTGGCAAGTGCTATAACCAACAGGAAGGCTATCAACATCAAGCAGGTTCGTGAAGATGGAAGGTACTTTGAAAACCTTACCGGAACCAGAAGCGAATTATCTGTTCCCATGATAGTCCAGGACAGAGTTGTCGGTGCTTTTGATATACAAAGCCCGGCACCGGCCAGATTTACTCATGAGTCGGAAAGAACCATCGTTGCGCTGGCCAACCATGCGGCTACCGCAGTTGAAAACGCGATGCTTCATTCAAGAATACTCAGTCTTGCCCGAAGGGACAAACTCACCGGACTGGGTAATCTCCGTTTCTTCGAAGAGAAGCTTGAAGAGGAATTCATGAGAACGGACAGGTCGAATTTCCCCTTCTCTCTTATCATGATGGATATAGATGATTTTAAAAATTACAATGATTCCTGGGGTCATCCCATGGGTAATACACTGCTGAAAACTGTCGTGAAAGCAATGAATAGCGCAATAAGAGAAGTGGATGTGCTTATACGGTATGGCGGAGAGGAATTCGTTTGCATACTTCCTTTTACGGGTGAGCAGGAAGCTGCCGAAATAGCTGAACGGATTCGTAAGAAAGTTGCTGAATCATCGTACGTTATACCACATTCGGAACAGCAGCCCCGGGGTAAAGTGAGTATCAGCCTTGGTGTGTCCACTTACCTTACGGATGTGGGAGACCGGAACATGCTGCTAAAATACGCAGATCAAAGAATGTATATGGCCAAGCGAGCCGGTAAGAACAAGGTTGTGGCTCCAGCTCTCGGAAACTGCCAGTTCGCTGGATAGCATTCAAGGACTCCTGGTTGGAGTAGGAAGAAAAAGAATGTGCTGTTGTCAATTATACATCAGCTCACAGCATGGTAAAAAGCTTTACAAATTTACGGGTAGTGTATATATATAAAATGATTGAAACAATTTGTGAAAGGAAT
This sequence comes from Candidatus Aegiribacteria sp., assembly GCA_021108005.1. Taxonomy (NCBI): domain Bacteria; kingdom Pseudomonadati; genus Candidatus Aegiribacteria; species Candidatus Aegiribacteria sp. The sequence goes on along the minus strand of JAIORS010000001.1, from coordinate 2,253 downwards.
AGTATGAAGCTTATGGGAATGGTTTTACTGCTACCTTTAATATGTTTTGGTGCTTCGGTTGATCGTACGCTTGCTGCGCCTGATAGCAACATCAGTGGATTGGCCTGGGGTGAGGGCAGGCTCTGGTGTTTGGACGAGAACACCTCACAGGCTTACGGTCTGAATCCTGTAACAGGAAACGTTGAGGTAAGCTTCGATTTCAGCGGTTACTCAAGCTATTCTCCTGCCGGTCTGACCTACTACGGTGGAAAGCTGTTCGGCAGTTTCATTAATGGTGGTTCGAGTACCTATGTGTACTGGTACACAACTTCCGGCTCCTACGGGGGTAGTGACTGCTTCTGTTGAGGCTCGTATCTCCCGTCGGTGACGGGACTCGGCTGGAACGGCACGAAACTCTATGCAAGCACCACTTATTCAAGTTATAACGGATGCTACACTTTTAACTTCTACAGCACATACTTCTCAAACAAAGCTGATTACATATTCGACTTCTGGGGTCCAGAAAAAGGTTACGATATAGCATACCTCAATGGCGATATCTGGATGGCTGTGGACAACTCAACAAGTCCAATCAGATGCTACGAGAAGGCCTCCGGAGGAGTGCTGGATGCGATTCCCGCGAGTATCGGGATCGGTTCGGACGTACACGGGGTCACCTGCGAGACTGGCACAGATGCTCCGTACCTCTGGGTGAGCAACCAGACAACGGACGAACTCTACAGGATCAACCTTTTTACCGGAATCGCTGACGATGATAAACCGCTTCTGTCAAACTTGCGGTTGTCCTGCAGTACCAACCCCTTTTATTCGTCCGTTGTGATAACCGGTAATGATTTTTTTGGTGCTTCTATCCTTGAAATATACGATGTAACGGGAAGAATTCTTGAGAGCGTGAGCTTCAGCGGTACATACACATGGAACGCAACCGGGATTCCCGATGGTGCCTATTTTGTGAATGTAAGCGATTGCGAAGGCAACAGAGAGTTTCTCAAGCTATTGAAACTCTAGCCCGCAGAATTTAACAGCATTCTACTGCAGCGACATACGTAACTGTTTCTACCTCATGAATACGACAGGAACAGTCTGGCAAGTATTTCCTATCCGTGATCTGATGAAATAAATCCCGTGTGTGATAAGAGAACCGTTCTCATCGATTCCATCCCAGGCAACCGGATAGATGTTGTCATCCCTGTCTTCCTCCGGTGAGATTGTCCGGATAAGACGTCCAGCTGTATTGAAAATAGTAACTTCTATATTCGTATCAGATTCCTGATTGATCCATATCGTGGTTGAACTCCGGAAAGGATTCGGACAAACAAGAAATGTCGGCGAGATGACTGGGATTTGCTGTTCGTTGTCCGAAACGGATGTTTGTGATCTATTCGTTCAATATGCCGGAATTTGTTTGCGCAAGTAACCAGAAGTTACGTCCGACCCCGCTCGCACGTCCGACCCCGCTCGCAGCGGCTTGATTATTCGAGCGATAGAACATAGAATTGAACCAGTGCTGAATGTTTTAAACGGGGGGAGAATGACTTTGAAAAGATTTCTTATCGTATTACTGCTGCTGAGTGCTCTATCGGCATTTGCAGGCACAGCGTTCACTGAGGATACCGAACTCTGGGCGGAAATAGACAGAATTAACGAGATTCTTGACGGTTCCGGCGAAATGGATTCTGAAACCCTGGAGGGATTATTTCAGGAGACAGTTGAAATCGCATTGTCTTCCGAACTCTCCCAGCAGATCGAGGATCTTCGAACAGATGCTTTCGAAACAGACGATTATGATGAACGTGATGATTACGCGGACAGGGCTTACGATGCAATAACTGTATCATTCCTCGGTGAGTCAAACGCTATAGGTGTAAATACTGCTGCTTTCATGGACATGAGTGTTCCGGAGTCAGAAGCGTATGTATTTTTCCTTGTTGCAATCGGGGGTTTCTATGTGGATGGGGAAATGCAGCACATAGGCGCAGCCGAGCTTCCCGTATGGATGGAGCGAACCGAGTCCAGCGCCCAGGCAAAGGTTGATCCGGTAAAGGCTGAAGAGTGGCTGAGTTACTGGGAGAGTATTTATCCTTCTCTGGACGGCTACTTTTTATCTATTGCTGATGAGACCATAGCTGGGCTTGGTCTAAGTATTGAATAGGGAAGGCTGGTGAAGAAACCTTGAAAAGGCTTCGCCTTACTATTAACTATCCAGTGCTTTCCTTACTCTGATTTCAATTTACTGGTTCATCCGAATGATAC